>NZ_JBEXEQ010000025.1:0-119497 GCF_040703155.1 Streptomyces sp. NPDC005435 | reverse complement strand
CCCGAGGTGTAGATGATCGTGGCGGAGGCCTCGGGGGTGACCGCGCGGCGGAGCCGGTGCACCAGCTCGTCGTCCAGGTGCGCGCCTGCGTCGTATCTTCCCCGGGGTGCCGGCGCCGTGGCGGCGGGGTCACGCCGTACCGAGCGTGCCCTCGTCCAGGTCCAGGCTCTCCTGGCTGACCAGGTGGTCGACCGTGCCGAGGGTGTCGGTGACCCTGAGGTCCTTGAGCGCGCCGTCGTCGGTCGCGTGGGACGGGGTGACGGCGGCCACGACGAATCCGGTGGCGAGGCTGGCGATGGCGAGCATGCTGCGCTTCTTCATGACCTGATCAACTGCCGCGGCGCCCGGAGGTCACGCGGCCCGCGTGCGGGAATACCGGCCGCCGGCGGGCCATTCCCGGAAGCCCGTTGATCAAACCCCGCTTTCGTGCGCATGTGTGGCGGGGACGGGGACATTAGGCGGTCAGGAGGTTGGTGAATATGGTTCCCCTGATTCTGGTTCTGCTTCTGGCTCTTGTTCTTTTCGGCGCGGGTTTCGCGCTGAAGGCCCTGTGGTGGATCGCGGTCATCGTTCTCGTGCTGTGGCTGCTCGGATTCATCGTCCGGCCCGCGGGCAGTGGCGGCCGCAAGGGCCGTTGGTACCGCTGGTAGAACGCCTCGGCGTATTTCCCCCGTCGCGTGAAGTGAAATGGCCCGGCCTATATCGGCCGGGCCGTTTCACGTCTCGTCATGTGTGGGGGGTGCGGTGAGGTGGTCGAGAACATTGGTGAGCCGCAGCATGCGTTCGAGGTGGGGCGGCCGGTTGTCCAGGTGCAGGGTGGCGCCGAGGGCGCTGGTGCGGCGGTGGATCATCAGCAGGGCCGTCAGCCCGGAGGAGTCGATGTGCTCCAGTTCGCCGAATTCGAGGCGCACGTCCCGTGGGAACGGGCGGCAGGCCGTCAGCTCTTGGCCGACCTCGTCGAGAAGGTCGTTACTGGTGTCGTGATCGAGTTCACCGCCGATCATCACGATGAGCGTGGCGGGCTCGCGGCGGAAGGTCAGGGTGAATTCACTGGGCGTCAGATGAGTCATGCGTGTATGCCGGGGCCGGGGACGGGACAAGTGGGGTGTTCGTTCAGGGCGTTCACGCCGTGCTCAAGCAGTTTTACGGCGCGGGGAAAGTCGTGGAGCCGGTCGGCGAGGGCGTCGAGGGCGGCCGGCAGCGCGTGGGCGGGCACGCCCCGGACGGTGAGGATGCCGGCGGTCCAGGTGACGAACGCCGTGAACAGCTCGGGGTCGTCGACGTACAGGGCGGTGGCCAGGAAGTCGACGACATGGGCGATGTCCTCGGCGGTGCGCTCGTGCTGGGCTCCGCTGTAGGCGCGCATGGCGGGGAAGCGGTGTTCCAGGTCGGCGAGGGCCTGCCGGACGAGCTGCGGCCGGGACCGGGCGACCAGGGTGTACTCCTGGTCGGCCAGGTGCGGCAGATCGTCCACGGCGTGCCGGATCGCCGAGGCGTCCGGTCGCGGAATGCCGCCGTCCAGGGCGGCGGCAGCGGCGCGTGCGTCGGCCGCCCACCGGTCGGCCTTCAGGGCGATGGCGTAGCGGCCGTCGGGGCCGAAGGCGCGGCCGCCGGCCAGGACGGGGACGCCGATGGACTGGCAGGCGGTGATGGCGGCGTGCGCCGTCGGCAGATGGGTGGGGATCGACGCGGACAGCAGGACCGCGTCCGGGTCGGTCAGGTGCAGGTGGGTGATCAGGTGCGGGGTGGGGGTCTGGGCGCCGAGATAGTCCACCCGCCAGCCGCGCAGGCTGAGGACCTCGGCGACCAGGCGGGCGGGCAGCGCGTGCCACTCGCCGTCCACACAGCTCACCGTCACCCGGCCGCGGTCGGCCGTCCGCAGGCGGGCGCCGGGGCGGTGGGCGAGGGAGGCGATCACCCGCTCGTTGATGGCGGTGGCGGCGTGCTCCTGAGCCACGCTGATCCGGTCGGCCGCCCATTCGCGCCCGACCTTCTCCTGCACGGGTGCGATGACCTGAAGCAGGAGGGTTTCCTCGTCCACTCCCCCGGCCAGGGCGTCGTGGACGGTCGCGGCGGCCCTGCGCTCGTCGCCGTCGGCGACCGCCTGCCACAACCGCCGCACCGTGCCGAGTGTTTCGGCGGCCTCGGTCACCGGGGGTTCCTCCGGGTGGGTCCCGCGCCGGGCTGCCCGTCGACGGCGCTCGCTCCGCCGTCCGCCTGCCCGTCGCCGCTGCTCAGGTCGCCGGTGCGCGGGGCGGTGACGACGCTCGGCGCGCCCGTGCGCGGGGCGGTGACGGCCATGACGGCCATGTCGTCGTGGCGGCCGCTGCCCAGCCACTGCGCGACCAGCATCTGCACCCGCTCGACCACCGCTTCCGCCGGGAGGCCCGCGCACTCGGCGAGCGCCCGCTTCAGCCGCTCCTCGCCGAAGAGGTCGTCGCCCAGCGGGCCGCCGCGGGCCTCGGTGATCCCGTCGGTGTACAACAGGCAGGTCTCGCCCGGCGCGAGGGCCGTCTCCACGGTGCGCGCGGTCACGGTGGGCAGCGCGCCGACCAGGGTGCCGCGGGTCTCCGCCTCCTCCACGGTGCCGTCGGCGCGGACGATGAGGGGTGGCATGTGCCCTGCGCTGGTCAGCCGCAGCCGCACCCGGCCGTCGTCGTGTCGTACGGACGCCAGTGTGAGCGTGGCGAATCGGGCGTGATGGGAGCTGAGGAGCGCGCTGTTGAGGAGGTTGAGGATGCGCTCGTGGTCGTCGGCGAGGGGCAGCAGCGCGTGCAGGGTGTTGCGGATTTTGCCGGTCAGGACCGCCGCGTCCAGGCCCTTGCCGGCCACGTCGCCGAGGACGACCAGCGTCTCTTCACCGGGTCCGGCGCCGGGGTGGACGTCGTAGAAGTCGCCGCCGACCCGCTCGTGGTCGGCGGAGCTCCGGTAGCCGCCCGCGTACTCCACGCCGTGCACCGTGTGCAGCGCGGGGGGCAGGAGGTCCCGCATGAGCGTGGCGGTGATCGTGGCCTGCTCGGTGTAGAGGCGGGCGGCGGACAGGGCCGCCCCGGCGCGGGCGGCGAACAGGCGGGCGAAGACCTCCTCGCCCTCGGTGAAGACCTGCTCGGTGCCGGCGCGCAGCAGGATGAGCGCGCCCGCCGGGACACCGTGTCCGGGCAGCGGCGCGACGATCACGGAGCCGACCGGTCCGGCGAACCCGTCCGGTACGGCCCAGTCGGGGATCTCGGCGGGGTTGATCCAGCGGGCCGGCACGGGCGGGAAGCCCTGGAGCGCCTCTCGTAGGCCGGGCACCCCGGCGACGTCGGTCTGCCGGGTGGTCTGCACGACGGGGCCGCCCCGGCGGGCGTAGGTGAGGGAGCAGCGCCGGCCCCGGGGCGGCGCGATCAGGACGGCGGCTTCGGCGAGGTGTTCCGCGGCCATGGCGGCGGCCACCTCCATGCACCGCGGCACGTTGAGCGTGGACAGCAGTGTGCTGGACGTCTCCGACAGCACCTCGGAGCGCCGGCGGGCATCGCTGAGCGCCCGCTCGGCCAGGCGGCGGTCGGTGTCGTCGACGAGCCACCACACCACGTCGTCCTCGACGACCGTGGGGTGCGCCTCGAAGAAGCGGTCGCCGATGGCTCCGTACGGGACCTTGGGGTCCGCGCGAGAGTGCGTACATGGCGTCGCCCCGCAGCCGGGAATGTGACGACAGGCCCCAGGAGGGTGTGCGGCGAGGACGCGCCGATGGGCGTCCGCGAGCCAGGCGGGAACCTGCTCGGAGAGCCGGGCGCCGCTCACCGCGTCCGGCAGTAGCTGCCGGGCGGCGTCGTTCAGGCGCCCCAGCCGGTCGTACCGGTCGGTGACCAGCACGGGGTAGGGGGAATCAGTCCAGGCGGGCCTGACGTCCGGGCCGGCCTCGGGCGGGCGGGCGGAGAAGCTCTGGGACGCAGTCACGAATACGGGCACGCACGGTGCGCACCACACCACCTTCCTGTCCATGGGGAACAGTTGTCCTCCGGCAACCGTCCCGCACGGGGCCCGGCCTTCGCAACCAATCCGGGAAAGACACACGCAACCACCACAAAAGGGCCGGTCCGGGGGCGGCGGAGCAGTCCGGAGCGGGGGTGGCCGGGCCGGGGGCGCCGTGGAGAAGGAGATCACACGGCGGGCCCGGGCCGCCGGCCGCGCCATGGGCGCCTCCCCGGCGGGGTCCGGGCGGCCGTCCCGCCCTCGTCCCTCCCTCGTCCCGCCCTCGTCCCGCTCCCGGTGGCGCGAACAGGTGCTTCGGCAGGGCACTATGACTCCCATGACGGACAGCGGTCACCAGCTCGACGACCCCGGGACCTCGGCCTCGCCCGCGGTGTCCTACTCCCGGCCGGAGGAGGGCCTGTGGGTCATCGGCCTGCGCGGGGACGTCGAACTCCACCTCATGGCGGACGTCGAGGCCGCCACCCACATCGCCCTGCGCCACAGCCAGGGACCGGTGCTGTTCGACCTGCGCGAGCTGCGCTTCTGCGACTCCTCGCTGCTCAACCATCTGCTGCGCACCACCCGGCGGCGCCGGGTGGCCCTGTTCGGCGCCGACCGGATCATGGAGCGCCTCCTCGAAGTGACAGGAGCGGGGACCGTGTTGCCGTTGTATGCCGACCTCGACGCGGCGCGCGCCGCCCTGTCCCTGCCGCCCTCGCCGGACCGCCCGTGAGCGCCCTCGGCCCCTCTCCTCACGCGCCCGGTCCCGACGGAGACAGTGCGATGGCGGGCCGGGAGAGCCCGGTGTTCTCGACGGACTCCGGTACCGCCTCTCCCGGCGACGCCCGCCGGCTGGCCGTCGCCCACCTCGAGCGTCACTGTCCGGGCGCCGACATCCCGGCCGTGCAGGTCGTGCTCAGCGAGCTGGTCACCAATGCCGCCCGGCACACCCCCGAGGGCACCTGGACCCTCACGCTGCGCCACGCCGACGGCATGCTCACCCTCCAGGTGGAGGACTTCAGCCCCCATCTCCCGCGCCCCCGGCAGGGCGACACCCTCGACGGCCACGGCGGTCTGGGACTTGGGCTGGTGGAGAGGCTCAGCAACCTGGTCACCACGACCCGCACCGCGACGGGCAAGGCGGTCGTCGCCCACTGGAAAGTGGACCGGCCCACGCGTGAGACCCCGCCGAAACCAACACAACCGAACGGCTGATACCCGCGTGCCGTAACTCTTCCAACAGAGTCCCACACGTCCTACCGTAATCGCGCACCGCTGACACGAACATGCCGTCACCCGCGCACGCGAGCCGGAGGACCGTGGACGATGCGTCACCCCCACACGCACAGATCCCGCACGTACAGATCACGCACATACCGATCCCGCACGCATGGATCCCGTAGATACGGCGTCACAGCGGTCGGCGCGCTCGCCGCCGCGCTGTTGGTGAGCGCGGCCGCGCTCACCGTGCCCGCCGCCGCAACTCCCTTACGGAGTACGGCCGTAGCCGCCGACGACAACCTCGCCCTCACCCCTCCCATGGGCTTCAACAACTGGAACTCCACCCACTGCCGGGCCGAGTTCAACGAGAGCATGGTCGAGGGGATCGCGGACCTCTTCGTCGACAAGGGCCTGAAGGACGCCGGTTACCAGTACGTCAACCTGGACGACTGCTGGGCGCTGCCGGACCGGGACGCGAACGGCCAGTTGGTGCCCGACCCGGCTCGATTCCCCCACGGGATCAAGGCCGTTGCCGACTACGTGCACGCCAAGGGCCTCAAGCTCGGCATCTACACCAGCGCGGGCACCAAGACCTGTGACACCACAGGCTTCCCCGGCGCGCTCGGCCACGAGGCGAGCGACGCACGGCAGTTCGCGGAGTGGGGCGTCGACTACCTCAAGTACGACAACTGCAACAACCAGGGCGTGGACGCGCGCCGGCGCTATCGCACGATGCGCGACGCGCTGCGGGACACCGGGCGCCCCATCGTCTTCAGCATCTGCGAGTGGGGCGAGAACAAGCCCTGGGAGTGGGCCGCCGACGTGGGCCAACTCTGGCGCACCACAGGTGACATCAGCGACAACTGGGGTTCGATGCTGTCGATCCTCAAGCAGAACCTGCCCCTCGCCCCCTACGCCGGTCCGGGCCACTGGAACGACCCGGACATGCTGGAGGTCGGCAACGGCGGGATGACGGACACCGAGTACCGCTCGCACTTCTCCCTCTGGTCGGTCATGGCCGCGCCGCTGCTCATCGGCACCGATCTGCGCAAGGCGTCCGCCGAGACCCTGAACATCCTCGGCAACAAGGAGGTCATCGCGGTCGACCAGGACTCGCTGGGCCGCCAGGGCACGGTCGTCTCGTCCGAGGGCGGCCGCTGGGTCGTCACCAAGGAGATGGCGGACGGCAGCCGGACGGTGGCCCTGTTCAACGAGTCCGCGACCGCTCAGCACATCGCCACCAGCGCCTCGGCCGTGGGCCTGCCCAAGGCGCCCGGCTACACCCAGCGGGACCTCTGGCAGCACCGGAGCCTCAACACCTCCGGCACGATCGCCGCGACCGTCCCGGCCCACGGCACGGTTCTGCTCCGCGTGTCGGCCGACGGCCACTGGGCGGCACATCCCCCGGCCGCCGAACTCGGTCTGGACGAACAGCCGTTGATCGAGGCCGGCACTCCGACGACGCTCACCACCGCCCTCACCGACCTGGGGCGTACGACGGCCCACCGGGCCTCCGTCTCCCTGACCGGCCCCGAGGGGTGGCGTGTGAGTGCCCTCTCCCCCACCCGGACCGCCACGCTCGCACCGGGCCGGTCCCTGCGCACCCGCTGGCGGGCCACGGCCCCGGAGGGCACCCCCACCGGCTCCTACTCCCTTTCCCTGCGGGCGAGTTACCGCTCGGCCGCCGGAACCCGGGTCACCGACGAACTCCCGCTGACCGCCGACGTGGTGGTACGCCCGCCCTCCGGCACGTCGTACCTGAGCGACCTGCCCTGGATGTCGGCCACCGGCGGCTGGGGGCCGGTCGAGCGCGACACCAGCAACGGGGAGAGCGCGGCGGGCGACGGCAACCCGCTCACCATCGGCTCGGTGACGTACGCCAAGGGTCTCGGCACCCACGCCCCCAGCGAGATCGCCTACTACACCGGCGGCCGCTGCGCGAAGGTCACCGCCGAGGTGGGCGTGGACGACGAGAAGGGCGCCAAGGGCACGGTCGCCTTCGAGATCTGGGCGGACGGCACGAAAGCCGCCTCGACCGGCGTCCTCACCAACGCGGACCCCGCCCAGCCCCTGACCGCCGACATCACGGACGCCCGCGTCGTACGCCTCGTCGTCACGGACGGCGGCGACGGGATCGACTCGGACCACGCGGACTGGGCGAACGCGCGCCTGAGCTGCTGAGAGCGGCACCTCGCCGGGCAGGTCCGGCACCCTGACCTGCCCGGCGGGGCACGCTCATCTCACACAGGACTCACGAGCCCGGGACGAGGGCGGCCCCCAGTGCGGCGGCGGCGGCGAGTTCCTGGCGGGTGGCACCGGCCGCCGCCTCGACATTGAGGCCTTCGGCGGCGGCGACGACGATGCGCGCCAGAGCGGCACAGTCGGTGCCGGGCGGCAGGTCGCCGTCGGCGAGGGCCTTCTCGAAGCGTTCCAGCAGGGCCTGGCGGGTTCCGGCGCGGTAGGTGGCGAGGAGTTCGACCACCTCACGGTCCTCCTCGGCGCAAGCCAGTCCGCCCTGGACGGTCATGCATCCGGCCGGCCGGTCGGGCAGGGTGGCGGCCTCGGCCGTCCCGGCCAGGAAGCGCAGCACGGCGGCGCGGGCGGTGGGTTCGGCCATCGCCTCGCTCAGATACCGGGCCCGCTCCTTCGAGTAACGCTGGAGGGCTTCCTCGAAGAGCGCGCGCTTGTTGCCGAACGCCGCGTACAGGCTCGGCGGATTGATGCCCATCGCCGAGGTGAGGTCGGCGACGGACGTGCTCGCGTACCCGCGTCGCCAGAACATCTCCATGGCGGTGTCCAATGCGGCGTCCCTGTCGAACGCGCGCCTGCGGCCTCGTGGCATGTCCATCCTCCTGCTTCCCGGTGACCCCATTCTCCGGCTTGCTTTTTCTTAGCGACCGCTACATTGTAGACGGCGAGCACCTTAGCGATCGCTACACAAATATGATCAGCGCAGGAACGAGGAAACCGATCATGGGCAAGCTGGACGGAAAGACCGCGGTCGTCACCGGCGGCACCAGCGGCATCGGACTGGCCACGGCGAGACGGCTGGCAGCCGAGGGCGCACATGTCTTCATCACCGGCCGCCGCCCCGAGGCCCTGGCCAAGGCCGAGGCGGAGATCGGGCCCAACGTGACCGGTGTGCCGGGCGACATCTCCGACCTGGACGACCTCGACCGGCTGTGGGACCGCGTCCGCACCGAGCGCGGCTCGGTCGACGTGATCGTGGCGAACGCCGCGTTCGTCGAGCTGGCCACCCTGGCCGAAGCCACGCCCGACCATTTCGACAAGACCTTCTCCACCAACGCGCGGGGCACGTTCTTCACGGTGCAGAAGGCACTGCCGCTGCTCAACGACGGCGGCTCCGTGGTGCTGGTGTCCTCCACCGGGCACCTGCTCGGCGTCCCCCCGTACACCGCCTACTCGGCGACCAAGGCCGCCGTCCGGTCCTTCGCCCGCAGCTGGGCGGCGGAGCTCAGGGAACGCGGCATCCGGGTCAACTCGGTCAGCCCCGGCCCGATCGACACGCCCATCTTCGAAGCCCAGGCCGGAACGGACGCGGACGCCCTGCGTGAGCAGATGCGCGCCGCTATCCCGATGGACCGGCTGGGAAGTCCGGAGGAGGTGGCCGCCGCGGTGCTCTTCCTGGCCGGGGACGACTCCAGTTTCACCACCGGCGCCGATCTCCAGGTCGACGGCGGCCAGACCCAGATCTGAACCCCGCTCCGGCCCGACCGCGCCCGCCCTTCCGCCACGGACGGACGGAGCGGAGCCGACGAGCCGATCGAAAGGTGAACGACGTGTCGAGCGAGTCCGACATCGCACTCTCCGTCGTACGGCGCAACACCGAGGAAGTCCAAGGACACGGCGACTGGGACCTCTTCGACGAACTCTTCGCCGACGACTTCGTCGACCACACGCCCCAGCCGGGCACCACACCCGACAAGGACGGCGTCCGCGCCCTCTACCAGGCCCTGCGCCACGGCTTCCCGGACTTCCGGCCCGAGATCCGGTGGCAGATCGCCGACGGCCCCATGGTGACCACCTACAAGATCTACCGCGGCACCCACCGGGGCCCCGTCCTCGGAGTGGCGCCCACCGGCCGCAGCGTCGAATTCGAGACCGTCGACGTCATGAAGGTCGAAAACGGCCGGATCACCGATCACTGGGGTGTCGGCAACCTCCTCAAGATGCTCATCCAGCTCGGCGCCGTCACCCTCTGAGCCCCCGGGCTCGACACTCCCGACAGAAGGAATCCTCACTCATGTCCGACAACTCCACCCTCAACGGCCGGACCGCCCTGGTGACCGGTGCCACCAGCGGCATCGGGGCGGCCATCGCCCGCAACCTCGCCGCTCAGGGCGCCCATGTCATCGTCGTGGGGCGCCATGCCGGACGCGGCACCGCCGTCGTGGGCGAGATCGCCGACGCCGGCGGCAGCGCCCGGTTCGTGTCCGCCGACATCGGCGACCCGGCCGACATCGAGGCGCTGCGCAAGGAAGCGGGCGACGTCGACATCCTGGTCAACAACGCCGGCCTCGCGATCTGGGGACCGACACAGACCCTCACCGTCGAGGACCTCGACGCCACCTACGCCACCAACGTCCGCGGCCCCTTCCTCCTGGTCGCCGCGTTCGTCCCCGCCATGCTCACCAAGCGGAGCGGGGTGATCATCAACATCGGCAGCCTCGCCGCGACGATCGGCATCGCCGGCTCCTCCGCCTACGGCGCCAGCAAGGCCGCGCTCACCTCGCTCACCCGCGAGTGGGCCGCCGAGTTCAGCGGCCAGGGCATCCGCGTCAACACCGTCTCGCCCGGCCCCGTCGACACCCCCATGGGCAGCCCCGACGTCCTCGACCAGCTCGCGGCCACCACCGCCGTGGGACGCGTCGCCCAGCCCGAGGAGATCGCCGAACTCGTCGGCTTCCTCGCCTCGGACCGAGCCGCCTACATCACCGGGACCACCGTCCACATCGACGGCGGGCGCACCGCCATCTGAACCACCGTCCCCTGCCCGGTCGCTGTGCGGGCGACCGGGCGGCCGGGGGCCGCCCCGAGGCCGTGCCCCTGAAACCCTCCGGGGGCACGGCCCTTTGTCCTCGGCCGCACAACCCAACTGATCCCGGTGCCGTACGGCAGGCTTGCCGCGCGCGTTCCTCGGTACGAAGCCGGCCGAGGGCAGCCCGGCCATGGCCCGACCGCACACCGGGTCCGGAGACCGCACCGCCCGGCCCCCGGCTCCCGGCCTCCGGACCGAGCCCCCGACTCCCGTCCCCCGGGCCCAGCTCCCGACCCCGACTCCCGTCCCCCGGGCCCAGCTCCCGACCCCGACTCCCGTCCCCCGGACCCGGCTTCCGACCCCCGTTCCCCGGACCGGGCTCCCGGCTCCCGGCTCCCGGCTCCCGGCTCCCATCCCCCAGACCCGGGCCCCAGACTCCCGTACCCCGTACCCCGTACCCCGTACCCCGTACCTAGGGCCCTGTCCCCCGCGCAACGAAGGCCCCGCACAACAAAGACCCCACCGCCCCTCACACCCCCGCAGCCGCCGCCCCCGGCCCCCGGCTCAGCGCCGCCGCAGCCGCACCCACCAGCCCCGCGTCCGTCCCCATCTGCGCGGGCGCGACCGTCAGTCGCTGGACGAACGACAGCGTCGCGTAGCTCGCGAGCGCCTTGCGCAGCGGGGCGAAGAGGACGTCGCCCGCCTTGCCCACACCCCCGCCGATCACCGCGATGTCGATCTCGACCAGCGTGGCGGTGGCCGCGATGCCGGCGGCCAGGGCCTGGGCGGCGCGTTCGAAGGCGGCGACGGCGACCGGGTCGCCCGCGCGGGCCGCGGCGGCGACGGCGACGGCGGAGGTGTCGCCGTCCGGGCCCGGGAGCCAGCCCTGTTCCAGGGCGCGGCGGGCGATGTTGGGCCCGCTGGACAGGCCCTCGACGCAGCCGCGCGAGCCGCACGGGCACAGTTCGCCGTCCAGGTCCACGCTGATGTGGCCGATGTGACCGGCGTTGCCGGTGGGGCCGGGGTGCAGCCGGCCGCCCAGGACCAGCCCCCCGCCGACACCCGTCGAGACCACCATGCACAGCGCGTTGTCGTGGCCGCGCGCCGCGCCCTGCCAGTGCTCGGCGGCGGTGATGGCGACGCCGTCCCCGATCAGCTCCACCGGCAGACCGCCCCCGGTCGCCGCGCGCACCCGCTCCACCAGCGGATAGCCGCGCCAGCCCGGCACGTTGACGGGGCTGACGGTGCCCGCGGAGGCGTCCACGGGTCCGGCGCTGCCGATGCCGATGGCCTCGGCGCGGGACCACAGCGGTGAGGCGGACAGCTCGGCCAGTACCTCCTCGACCGCGCGCATAACCGTTTCGCCATCCTCGCGGGCGGGCGTGGCGCGCTGCGCGCGCGTGTGGATCCGGCCGTCGCCGTCCACCAGCGCGCCCGCGATCTTGGTGCCGCCGATGTCCAGAGCGGCCACGAGGTCGGTGTGCATCAGTGTCAGGTCTCCCCGTCGAGCCGTGAGTTGGAGCGAAGCCGGAAAACGCCCCCGACCGGTCATGACGGACCTGGACCGGGGACGGCGGTGGACAGTCTCTCGCGCACCTGACAACGTTGTCCAGGCTCTATGCTCGACGCCACATGCTCGTACCGGCCCCGACCTGGGGCACCGGCCAGTGAAGACCACGGACGACAGGACAGCACATCGTGCCCGAGACCACCCGCGGAGCAGAACGCGCCAACGGCACCGGCCGTTACGGCAACCGGCCCACCATGAAGGACGTGGCCGCGCGGGCCGGGGTGGGGCTCAAGACGGTCTCCCGCGTGGTCAACGGCGAGCCCGGCGTCACCCCGGACACCGAACGGCGCGTACAGGAGGCCATCGAGGCCCTCGGCTTCCGGCGCAACGACAGCGCGCGCGTGCTGCGCAAGGGCCGTACGGCGAGCATCGGCCTGGTCCTGGAGGACCTCGCGGACCCGTTCTACGGCCCGCTCAGCCGCGCGGTCGAGGAGGTGGCCCGCGCCCACGGCGCCCTGCTGATCAACGGCTCCAGCGCCGAGGACCCGGACCGGGAACGGGAGTTGGCGCTCGCGCTGTGCGCACGGCGGGTGGACGGCCTGGTGGTGATCCCGGCCGGGGACGACCACCGCTATCTGGAGCCGGAGATCAGGGCGGGCGTCGCGACGGTGTTCGTGGACCGCCCGGCCGGGCGCATCGACGCGGACGTGGTGCTCTCCGACAACTTCGGCGGCGCCCGGGACGGCGTGGCCCACCTGATCGCCCACGGGCACCGCCGCATCGGCTTCATCGGCGACATGCCGAACATCCACACGGCGGCGGAGCGGCTGCGCGGCTATCGGGCCGCCATGGAGGACGCGGGGATACCCGTCGAGGACGACTGGATGTCGCTGGGGGCGACCGACCCCGAGCGGGTCCGCCGGGCGGCCGAGGAGATGCTGACCGGCCCCTCGCCGGTGACCGCCATATTCACCGGCAACAACCGGGTGACGGTCACCGTGATCCGGGTGCTGGCCGGGCACACGCGCCCGGTCGCCCTGGTCGGGTTCGACGACTTCGAGCTGGCCGACCTGCTCCGGCCCGGGGTGACGGTGGTCGCGCAGGACTCGGCGGCGCTGGGCCGTACCGCCGCCGAGCGGCTGTTCCGGCGGCTGGACGGCGCGCTCGCGGCGGCCGAGCGGATCGAACTGCCGACCCGGCTCATCGAGCGGGGCTCGGGCGAGCTGCCCCCGGCGGACTGAGCCGGCCGCCCTCAAGGGCGCCCCTCAGGCCGGGCGCCCGCCAGGAGCCGCGTAGGACTCCAGGTCCGCCCGGCTCAGCCCGGTCAGGGCGGTGATCTCGGCGGTGTCCAGGGCGCCGCAGTCCAGGCCGCGCAGGAGGTAGCCGCCGAGCGCCCGGGCGGTGGCGGGCTCGTCCAGGACGTCGCCGCCCGCGCGGGCGGCGTAGCGGGCGAGCCGGTCGGCGGCGCGCTCGAACCCTTCGCGGTAGAAGGCGAAGACGGCCGCGTAGCGGGTCGGCAGGTGGGCCGGGTGCATGTCCCAGCCCTGGTAGTAGGCGCGGGCGAGGGAGCGGCGGACGAGGCCGTGGTGCAGCCGCCAGGCCGCGTGGACCTGCTCGGCGGGGCCGACCGGCAGCACGTTGGTGGAGCCGTCGGACAGGCGTACGCCGGTGCCCGCGGCGGCGACCTGCATGACCGCCTTGGCGTGGTCGGCGACGGGGTGGTCGGGGGCCTGGTGGGCGGCGGAGACGCCGAGGGCGGCACTGTAGTCGAAGGTGCCGTAGTGCAGTCCGGTGACGCGGTCCTCGCCGGCCTGGATCATGCGGGCGACGGTCGCGGTGCCGTCGGCGGCGAGGACGGCCTGGCTGGTCTCGATCTGGATCTCGAAGCCGAGGCGGCCGCGCTCCAGGCCGTGGGTCTCCTCGAAGGCGTCCAGCAGCCGTGCGAACGCGGTCACCTGCTCGGCGTACGTCACCTTCGGCAGCGTCAGCACCAGCCCCTCGGGCAGCCCGCCCGCCGCGAGCAGTCCGGTGAGGAAGACGTCCAGGGTGCGGATGCCCCGCTCGCGCACCGCGGCCTCCAGGCACTTGACGCGGATGCCGGTGTACGGGGGTGCCGTGCCCTTCTCGTACGCCTCGGCGACGAGCCGGGCGGCGCGGGCGGCCGCCCGGTCCTCCTCCTCGGAGGGGCGGATGCCGTAGCCGTCCTCGAAGTCGACCCGGAGGTCTTCCACCGGTTCGCGCTCCAGCTTGGCGCGGACGCGGGAGTACACGGCGTCGGCGAGTTCGGCGGGCAGGCCGAGGACGGTCGCGAAGGACTCGGCGTCCGGGGCGTGTTCGTCGAGGGCCGCGAGGGCGCGGTCGCCCCAAGTGCGCGGGGTGTCGGCGGCGAAGGCGTCGGCGGGGACGTAGACGGTGTGGACGGGCTGCCGGGTGCCCAGGTCGCCGGGGTAGCGGCGGGCCAGGTCGGCGTCGACGGGGGCGAGAAGGGCGCCGACGCGTTCCGCGACCGCGTCCGTGAGGCTGGTCCTGATCTTCTCCTGCCCGTCCATCCACACCCTCCCTCGCGCGGCGCGGAACCGGAGGGGTCCGCGCGCCGAAGCTATCCGGGGTGATTCTCGCTGGTCAACACCCTCCGGGCCGGGTCGGCGTCCCCCGGGCGGGGCGGAAGACGCGGAACCCCCGCGACCGGGGCCGGTCGCGGGGGCTGCGTAGCCAAGGGTGCGCGGGGGCGCACTCCGGCGGGGATCAGCCCTTGCGGGTCTTGATCTCCTCGGTGAGCTGCGGGACGACCTCGAAGAGGTCGCCGACGACGCCGTAGTCGACCAGGTCGAAGATCGGGGCCTCGGGGTCCTTGTTGACGGCCACGATCGTCTTGGAGGTCTGCATGCCGGCGCGGTGCTGGATGGCGCCGGAGATGCCGTTGGCGATGTAGAGCTGCGGCGAGACGGACTTGCCGGTCTGGCCGACCTGGTTGGTGTGCGGGTACCAGCCGGCGTCCACGGCGGCGCGGGAGGCGCCCACGGCCGCGCCGAGGGAGTCGGCCAGCGCCTCGATGATCGCGAAGTTCTCCGCGCCGTTGACGCCACGGCCGCCGGAGACGACGATCGCGGCCTCGGTCAGGTCCGGGCGGCCGGTCGACTCGCGCGGGGTGCGGGCGGTGACCTTGGTGCCGGTGGCCTGGTCGGAGAAGGTGACCGACAGGGCCTCGACGGCGCCGGCGGCCGGGGCGGCCTCGACGGCGGCCGAGTTCGGCTTGACCGTGATGACCGGGGTGCCCTTGACGACACGGGACTTGGTGGTGAAGGACGCGGCGAACACCGACTGGGTGGCCACCGGACCCTCGTCGCCCGCCTCGATGTCGACGGCGTCCGTGATGACGCCGGAACCGGTGCGCAGCGCCAGGCGGGCGGCGATCTCCTTGCCCTCGGCGGAGGACGGCACCAGCACGGCGGCCGGGGAAACAGCCTCGACGGCGGCCTGGAGGGCGTCGACCTTCGGGACGACCAGGTAGTCGGCGTACTCGGACGCGTCGTGCGTGAGCACGCGGGTCGCGCCGTGCTCGGCCAGCGTGGCGGCGGTGTCGGCGGCGCCGTTGCCCAGCGCGACGGCGACGGGCTCGCCGATGCGGCGGGCCAGCGTCAGCAGCTCGAGGGTGGGCTTGCGGACGGCACCGTCCACGTGGTCGACGTAGACAAGGACTTCAGCCATTACTACTCCTGGGCGAAAACCCCGAACTTCAGCCGGGGCAAGATTTGTTGACTGCTACGCTCGCGTCCGTGCCTTCAGGCGCCGGACAGGGCTTGTCCGTCACGAGGCTGTCTCGACAGTCGAGTGAGAAGCCCCTTCAGGGGTGGAGTCACGGGATTGCTCTCCTGCGATGACAGAGCACTCCGAGGGGCGCGGGTCGAGTTGCAACCGGCCCGCGCCGCCCGCCCCTTAGATGAACTTCTGGCCCGCGAGGAACTCGGCGAGCTGCTTGCCGCCCTCGCCCTCGTCCTTGACGATCGTGCCCGCGGTGCGCGCCGGGCGCTCGGCCACGGCCTCGACCTTGGTGTACGCGCCGTCCAGACCGACCTCCTCCGCCTCGATGTCGAGGTCGGACAGGTCCCAGGACTGCACCGGCTTCTTCTTGGCCGCCATGATGCCCTTGAAGGACGGGTAACGCGCCTCGCCCGACTGGTCGGTGACGGACACGACGGCCGGCAGGGAGGCCTCCAGCTGCTCCGAGGCGGTGTCGCCGTCGCGGCGGCCCTTGACGGTGCCGTCCTCGACGGAGACCTCGGACAGCAGGGTCACCTGCGGCACACCGAGGCGCTCGGCGACCAGGGCGGGTACGACGCCCATGGTGCCGTCGGTGGAGGCCATGCCGGAGATCACCAGGTCGTAACCGGCCTTCTCGATGGCCTTGGCCAGCACCAGGGAGGTGCCGAGGGCGTCGGTGCCGTGCAGGTCGTCGTCCTCGATGTGGATCGCCTTGTCGGCGCCCATGGAGAGGGCCTTGCGCAGCGCGTCCTTGGCGTCCTCGGGGCCGACGGTCAGCACGGTGACCTCGGCGTCGTCCGCGTCCTCCGCGATCTGGAGGGCCTGCTCGACCGCGTACTCGTCCAGCTCGGAGAGCAGACCGTCCACATCGTCGCGGTCGACGGTCAGGTCATCGGCGAAGTGCCGGTCGCCAGTGGCGTCGGGCACGTACTTCACAGTGACAACGATCCTCAAGCTCACGCCGGCTCTCCTACTGCATCGTCATTTCCGGGCTGCCTCTTGAAGGCAGCATAGGCGCCTCAAGCGGCCTGTCCCGGTCGGGGCGTCGGTGCGCTCCCGGCCGAAATATTACTCGCCAGTACATCCAGTTCATGCCCGCTGAGCAAGCGCTTTGAACTGTGACCTTCGCAACGCAGCGTAACCGGAACTCGACGGCGACGCCGAAGCGGGCCACCCCCGCCGGAGCGGGGCGCCCCCGGGTCAGTCCCGCAGCGCGTTGAACCGGCCCTGGTGGTAGAGCAGCGGGCGGCCGGTGCCCGAGGGGTCGCCGAGGACGACCTCGGCGAGCACGATCCGGTGGTCCCCGGCCGGGACGCGGCCGACGATCCGGCAGACCAGCCAGGCGAGCACGTCGTCCAGGACGGGCACGCCCTCGGGGCCCTCGCGCCAGGCGGTGGCCGGGCCGAAGCGGTCGGCCCCGCTACGGGCGAAGGTGGCGGCGAGGTCGTCCTGGTGCTCGGCGAGGAGGTGGACGCCGACGTGCTCGGCGCGCGAGAGGGCGGGCCAGCTGGAGGCGCCGGTGCCTATGCCGAAGGAGACGAGCGGGGGTTCGGCGGAGACGGAGGTGAGGGAGGTGGCGGTGAAGCCGACCGGGCCGTGGTCGGCGCGGGCGGTGATGACCGCGACACCGGCGGCGTGGCGGCGGAAGGTGGCGCGCAGCAGTTCGGGCGAGGCGGTCTGGTGGGTGCCGAGATCGGGCGTGGCCGTCATGGAGTTGTCCTTCTGCTGAGGAGGGCGAGCGGAGCGGAGGCCGTGGCTGCTCAACAGCCCGGACAGCGCGCGCTCGCGGTGCGGGCCAGGTCGACGTGGGCCCGCCCGACGAGAAGGAGTTCGGTCGGCATACGGCCAGGCTGACGACGGATGGCGCGCACAGTCAAGTACGGTCCATGATCTGGAAGAGGCCAGGCAGGACGGTTGCCGGCGCTCACAGAACCTCCCCGAGGGCCGCGATCACATCCGCTCTGCGTGGCTGTCCGGCCGCCCGGCGCACCACGCGTCCCGTCGCGTCGAGGACCAGGACGGTGGGGGTGCGGACGATGCCGAGGGCGCGTACGAGGCTCAGATGGGCCTCGGCGTCGATGTCGACACACATCACGCCGGGCACCATGGCGGCGACCTCGTTCAGGGTGCGGCGGGTGGCCCGGCAGGGGGCGCAGAAGGCGCTGGAGAACTGAACGAGGGTGGCCCGCTCGCCCAGTTCGCCGCTCAGGTCGGCCGGCCCCAGCCGCTGTTCCTCGCCCTGCGCGCGCACGCGTGCCCTCCGCTCCGCCGCTCGCGCGGCACATGTCCGGCCCTTCGGCCGGTCCGGTCGTCCTCAGCACAAGCACCGGCGGGCCGCGAGGGATTCCCGCACCCCGCGCGCGGGGTGCGCGGGGTGCGGGTGAGGCGCGTGCGCCGCCCTTGGACGGGCTGTTACAGGGACGTGACGAGGATCTCGCCGCCACGGGGCACCAGGACTGGCTACCCGTCCGTTCTTGGGGCACGATCTGGAGACGCCGTAAACCTACGGCTGCGTAACTTCCCGCCGGGAGCCCCTTTCCCGAGCAGAGCAGAAAGGGCCGACCCCGCCCATGGCAGAACTGGTCTACCGTCCCGTCGTCGGTTTCGCGAAGACGTTGTTCAAGGTGTGGGACCTCAAGATCGACTGCAAGGGGTCGGAGAACATCCCGCGCACCGGTGGCGCCGTTCTGGTGAGCAATCACATCAGCTACCTGGACTTCATCTTCAACGGCCTGGCGGCGCTGCCGCAGAAGCGGCTGGTGCGGTTCATGGCCAAGGACGCGGTCTTCCGGCACAAGGTGTCGGGTCCGCTGATGCGCGGGATGAAGCACATCCCCGTGGACCGGTCGCAGGGCGAGGCCGCGTACGCGCACGCGCTGAACTCGCTGCGCTCCGGCGAGATCGTGGGCGTGTTCCCGGAGGCCACCATCTCGGAGTCCTTCACGCTGAAGAGCTTCAAGTCGGGTGCGGCGCGGCTCGCCCAGGAGGCGGGCGTCCCGCTGGTCCCGATGGCGCTGTGGGGCACCCAGCGGCTGTGGACCAAGGGTCACCCGCGCAACTTCAAGCGCAGCCACACCCCCATCACCGTCCGGGTCGGCGAGGCGGTGGAGGCTCCGCGCGACCAGTACGCGGGTGCGATCACCCGCCGGCTGCGCGAGCGTGTCCAGGACCTCCTGGACGCCGCCCAGCGCGCCTATCCCGCCCGCCCCAAGTCCCCCGAGGACTCCTGGTGGCTCCCGGCCCACCTCGGCGGCACGGCCCCGACGGCGGAGCAACTGCGGGCGGTCCAGGCGCTCTGAGGCGGGACGAGCGGACAACGAAGCCGGGGCGCGGACGATCATCGTCCGCGCCCCGGCTTCGCCGGTCTCACCGCCTGGGGCGGGCTTCAGCGCGCCATCTCCTCCTTGAGCGCCGACACGAACAGGTCGACGTCGTCCTCTGTCGTGTCGAAGGAGCACATCCAGCGGACGTCGCCGGCCGTCTCGTCCCAGAAGTAGAAGCGGAAGCGCTTCTGGAGGCGTTCGCTCACGTCGTGCGGGAGGCGGGCGAAGACGCCGTTGGACTGGACGGGGTAGAGGATCTCCACGCCGTCCACCGCGCGGGCGCCCTCCGCCAGGCGCTGGGCCATCTCGTTGGCGTGGCGGGCGTTGCGGAGCCAGAGGTCCTTGGCGTACAGGGCCTCCAACTGCACCGACACGAAGCGCATCTTGGAGGCGAGCTGCATGGACAGCTTGCGCAGGTGCTTCATGTGGGAGACGGCGTCCTGGTTGATCACCACGACCGCCTCGCCGAGCAGGGCGCCGTTCTTCGTCCCGCCGAGGGAGAGGATGTCGACGCCGGCCGCGTTGGTGAAGGTCCGCATGGGGACGTTCAGGGAGGCGGCGGCGTTCGATATGCGGGAGCCGTCCAGGTGCACCTTCATGCCGTGCGCGTGGGCGTGCTCGCAGATCGCGCGGACCTCGCCGGGCGTGTAGAGGGTGCCCAGCTCGGTGGACTGGGTGATCGAGACGACCTGCGGCTTGGCCCGGTGCTCGTCGTCGAAGCCCCAGGCCTGGCGGTCGATCAGCTCGGGCGTGAGCTTGCCGTCCGGCGTGGGCACGGTGAGCAGCTTGAGGCCGCCCATGCGCTCGGGGGCACCGCCCTCGTCCACGTTGATGTGCGCGCTCTCGGCGCAGATCACCGCGCCCCAGCGGTCGGTGACCGCCTGGAGCGCGACGACGTTCGCGCCGGTGCCGTTGAACACCGGGAACGCCTCGGCGGTGGCGCCGAAGTGGCCCCGGATGATCCGCTGGAGGTTCCCGGTGTACTCGTCCTCGCCGTACGCCACCTGGTGGCCGCCGTTGGCCAGGGCCACGGCGGCCAGCACCTCGGGGTGCGCACCGGCGTAGTTGTCGCTGGCGAAGCCCCGGACCGTCGGGTCGTGACGACGACGCGCGTCGGTCCGGGGAGGGTTCACGGCTTCTCGGTCAGCCACAGACGGGTTCCGTTCACTTCGGCGGCGGGCTCGTTCCAGACGCCGGCGACGGCGTCGGCCAGGTCCTTGACGTCCGTGAAGCCCGCGAACTTCGCGTTGGGGCGCTCGGCGCGCATCGCGTCGTGCACCAACGCCTTCACCACCAGGATCGCAGCGGCGGCGCGCGGCCCGTCCTCGCCCCCGGCCTTGCGGAAGCCGTCGGCCATGGCGAGCGTCCACGCCTCGGCGGCGGCCTTGGCGGCGGAGTACGCCGCGTTGCCCGCCGTGGGCTTGGCGGCGCCCGCGGCGCTGATCAGCAGGTAGCGGCCGTTGCCGGCGCGCTGGAGACCGTCGTAGAACGCCAGTGACGTGTTCTGGACGGTGCGGATCAGCAGCTTCTCCAGCAGGTCCCAGTCGGCGAGGTCGGTGGCGTCGAACGTGGCGCCGCCGCGCCAGCCGCCGACCAGGTGGACCAGGCCGTCGATCCGGCCGTGCTCCTTCTCGATGCCCGCGGCCCAGGCCCGGGTGGAGTCGAGGTCGAGCAGGTCGACCGTCTCGCCGGTGACCGTGGCACCGCCGTTGGCGTAGCGGGCCGCGTCCACGGCCTCCGCCAGCCGGGCGGGGTCGTTGTCCGCGCCGACGACGGTCGCCCCCGCCTCGGCCAGCCGGACCAGGGCCGCGCGCCCCGCCGGTCCGCCCGCTCCGGCGACCGCGATCACCGCACCCCGCAGAACCCCGTTGCCCATCGTCTTCCTCTCCCGCTCCGCGCTCTCGTGTACGCCGCTGTCGTGGACGTCGCTCTCGTCGACGTCGCTCACCTGGAGGCCGTCGCTCACGCGGCAGTCCGCTCGGCGTCGTCCCGACGAATGCCCTTGGTCGAGGCAATCACGTTCTTCAGCTTCTTGGACAGGGCCTCATAGAACATGCTGAGCGGAAACTCGTCCGGCAGCACGTCGTCCACGAGCTTGCGCGGCGGCAGGCTCAGGTCGAGGGCGTCGGGGCCCTTGGCCCACTTGGAGCCGGGGTGCGGGGCGAGGTAGGTCGCGACCAGCTCGTAGCCGGCGAACCAGTGGACCAGCTTGGGCCGGTCGATGCCGTCGCGGTAGAGCTGCTCGATGTCGGCGCACAGCCGGTTGGTGACCTCGGGGGCGCGCTCCCAGTCGATGGTGAGCTTGTTGTCGGTCCAGCGGACCACATCGTGCTTGTGCAGGTAGGCGAAGAGCAGCTGGCCGCCGAGCCCGTCGTAGTTGCGGACGCGGTCGCCGGTGACCGGGAAGCGGAACATGCGGTCGAAGAGGACCGCGTACTGCACGTCACGGGCCTGCGGGACGCCGTCCGACTCCAGCTTCACGGCCTCCTTGAAGGCGGTGAGGTCACAGCGCAGCTCCTCCAGGCCGTACATCCAGAACGGCTGGCGCTGCTTGATCATGAACGGGTCGAAGGGCAGGTCGCCATGGCTGTGGGTGCGGTCGTGGACCATGTCCCAGAGCACGAAGGCCTCTTCGCAGCGCTTCTGGTCGTGGACCATCTCCGCGATGTCCCCGGGCAGCTCCAGGCCGAGGAGGGCGACGGCGGCGTCGGTGACCTTGCGGAAGCGCGCGGCCTCGCGGTCGCAGAAGATGCCGCCCCAGGAGAAACGTTCCGGCGCCTCGCGGACGGCGATGGTCTCCGGGAAGAGGACGGCGGAGTTGGTGTCGTAGCCCGAGGTGAAGTCCTCGAAGGTGATGCCGCAGAACAGCGGGTTGTCGTACCGCGTGCGCTCCAGCTCGGCCAGCCAGTCGGGCCAGACCATGCGCAGGACGACCGCCTCCAGATTGCGGTCCGGGTTGCCGTTCTGCGTGTACATCGGGAAGACGACCAGGTGCTGGAGTCCGTGCTCGCGGCGCGCGGCGGGCTGGAAGGCCAGCAGCGAGTCGAGGAAGTCCGGCACCCCGAAGCCGCCCTCGGCCCAGCGGCGCAGGTCCTTCACGAGGGCCTCGTGGTAGGCGGCGTCGTGCGGGAGCAGCGGGGCCAGCTGCCCGACGGCCTCCGTCACCCGGCGGACGGCCGCCTCGGCGTCGGCCCGCGCGGGCGCGCCCTCGGCCTCGAAGTCGATCGATCCGTCCTTGGACTGCCATGGCCGGATCCGCTCCACGGCATCCTTGAGCATCGGCCAGGCCGGGTGCTCAATCACCCTGGTCAGCGAAGGAAGCTGCTCCTCCGCACCCGCCTGCACAAGAATTTCCGTCATGACCCATCCTCCACGGGAGAACCTCGCGTATGGACACCGTATGCATACCCGGTTTCGCCGAACAAGAGGGGTCTCGGGAAATTATTCTGCGCAGCCGCCATTGGACCGCCGTTTTTCCTGCGGTAAACCGTGACGGCGCTCACTTCCGCCGGACGGGTACGGCCATGCCGGCGCCTGCGGGTTTCAGCCACCCCGCGCGCGGGCAGCGGCACACGGTCCGTGACGGAGCGGACGCACATGAAGAGCCATCCCGGGACGGGGCCATTAGGCTGCGGAACGTGCCGCGCGGTCGACGACGTCCGTCGGGTCCGCGGACCGGGCCGCCGTCGACGGAAGCGAGTTGAACCTTGAACTTCCTTACCATCGGACACCGCGGGGTCAAGGGCGTCGAGCCCGAGAACACCCTTCGTTCCTTCGTCGCCGCGCAGCAGGCCGGCCTCGACGTCATCGAACTCGACCTGCACCTCAGCAAGGACGGCGCGCTGGTCGTCATGCACGACGCCGAGGTGGACCGCACCACCGACGGCACCGGGGCGATCTCCGAGAAGACCCTCGCCGAGCTGCGCGCGCTGGACGCGGGGCTCGGGGAGCAGGTGCCGGTCTTCGAAGAGGTCCTGGACGCGGTGAGCGTGCCCCTCCAGGCGGAGATCAAGGACGAGGCGGCGGCCAAGGCGCTCGCCGAGGTCATGCACCGCCGGGACCTGGTCTCCCGCGTGGAGGTGTCCTCCTTCCACGACGACGCGGTGGCGGAGATCTCCCGGCTGGTGCCCGGGGTGCGCACCGCCCTGATCGCGAGCCGGTACGGCACCGACGTGGTGGACCGGGCCGTGGCGGTGGGTGCCGCGACCGTCTGTCTCAACATCCGCCGGCTCACCCAGGAGATCGTGGAGAAGGCGCGCGCGGCGGACCTGCGGATCGTGGCCTGGGTGGTCAACACCCAGGACGACCTGCGTCTGGTGCGCGCGCTCCAGCTCGACGGGGCGACGACGGACTATCCGGAGATCAAGCGCACGGGCCGCTTCACGGCCTGAGCCGCCCGAGCGGCCTGCGCCGTCGAGCCGCGCCCGCCCGAGCCGCCCGGGGCGGCCGCCGGGTCACACCAGCGGCTTGACCAGCAGCTCGAAGCGCAGGTCGGCGCGGCGCGGTATGCCGAAGCGCTCGTCGCCGTACGGGAAGGGCGAGGTCTTTCCCGTACGGCGGTAGCCCCGGCGCTCGTACCAGGCGATCAGGTCCTCGCGGACGGAGATCACCGTCATGTGCATCTCGGTGACGCCCCAGGCCTCGCGGACCTGCCGCTCCGCCTCCGTCATGACGGCCTTGCCCAGGCCCTCTCCCTGGAGGGCGGGGCTGACCGCGAACATGCCGAAGTAGGCGTACTCACCCCGGTGTTCGAGCTGGCAGCAGGCGACGGCGCGGCCGTCGCGCTCCACGACGAGCAGCCGGCTGTCGGGCGACTTGACGATCTCCCGCACGCCCTCGGGGTCGGTCCGCTGCCCGTCCAGGATGTCCGCCTCGGTGGTCCAGCCGGCCCGGCTCGCCTCGCCCCGGTACGCCGACTCGACCAGCGCGACGAGGGTGTCCACGTCGGCGTCGGTCGCGTCACGGAAGGTCAGTCCGGTGGGGTGGTTCATGGAATGTTCTCCGACTTCTCGGGCGCGGCTCGGCCAGGGTCGAGGGTAACCGGCCCATTAGGCTTCGCCCGCATGGTGCATGTACTCGGCAGTCGTCTGCTCGTCCGCCCGACCGACCCCGACCGTTCCCGCGCCTTCTACGGGGAACAGCTGGGCCTCGCCGTCCACCGGGAGTTCGGTACGGGTCCGGAGCGCGGGACCGTCTACTTTCTGGGCGGCGGTTTCCTGGAGGTCTCGGGGCGCGCGCAGACCCCGCCGTCCCCCGAGGTGCGGCTGTGGCTCCAGGTCCCGGATCTGCGGGCCGCGCACAAGGAGCTGCGGGAGAAGGGCGTGGACATCGTGCGGGCGCCGGAGCGGGAGCCGTGGGGGCTGGACGAGATGTGGATCGCGGACCCGGACGGCATCCCGATCGTGCTGGTGGAGGTCCCGGCGGAGCATCCGCTGCGGTACCGGCCGGGGATCTGACGGCGGGAGCCCTCCCGGAGCCGGGCCGGCTCCCTCAGGCGCGCAGGGCGCCCGAGTGGCCCTCCAGTCCGTTGAGGAGCACCGCGAGCAGGTCGGACAGCTCCTCCTGCCCCTCGGGCGCGAGGGCGGACAACACGGCCTTCTCGTAGGCGAGTTGCTCGGGCAGGAGGCCGTCCACGAGGTCGCGGCCCGCGTCGGTGAGGCGGAGGTGGGCCACCCGGCGGTCGCGGGTGTCGGCGCGCCGCTCGACGAGACCGGTCTCGGTGAGCCGCTTGAGGCGCTTGGTCACGGCGGCCCCGGAGGAGAAGGTCTCCCGGGCCAGCTCGCCGGGGGTGAGTTCATGGCCGGTGCGGCGCAGCGCGCCGAGCAGGTCGAACTCGGCGCGGCTGAGTCCCGCGCGGCGCAGCGGGGCGTCCTCGGCCTGCTGGAGCAGGGCGGCACAGCGGTTGATCCGGCCGATGACCTCCATGGGCCCGGTGTCGAGCCCGGGGTGCACGGCGCGCCACTGGGCGACGACCGAGGCGACGGTGTCGGCGCGTGCGGCGCCACCGGTGTCATCGGTGGCACCAGTGCCGCTCGTACCGCCGGTGCCGCCGGTGCCGCCCGTACCCTCGGCCGTCGGTCCGGGGCCGTCCGTCCGTTCGTCCCCGGTGTCCGGCTGCCCGTTGCTCGCCGTCATGGCCGTACTGCCTCCGTCGTCCCGCTGTCGTGCGCCTGCGCGGGCGCGCCCCGTGTGTGCCGCGCCGTCTCGCCGAGCGTACGGTGTCCCGCCCGCTCGGCGCGCAGGAGCCGCTCCTCGGGCAGGGGCCGCTGCCACCACTCCCCCAGCGCGGTGTCGGCCGTGACGCGCAGGTCGACCAGGGCGACGGCCAGGGCGCGGCGGGCGGGTTCCAGGGTGCCCGGCCGGGGCCGCGCGAGCAGCCGGTCGGCGTGGGCGCGGGCCTCCTCGACGGCGGTGAGGGCGTGCTCCAGGTGCCGTCCGGCGCGGCGGTTGGTGACGAGGACGGCGGCGGCGAAGCCGGTCAGGGCGCCGACCAGGGTGTCCAGGACGCGCTGGGTCATCAGCGCGCCGGGGTCCTGGAGGTGGGCGAACTCGGTGATGAGCAGTGCCATGGGGGTCACGCAGACGCTGCCGAGCCAGTAGTTGCGGGCGATCAGCGCCTCGGCGCCGAAGTTGCAGGCCGCGCAGCACAGCACCAGGACCACCGGGTGGAGGTGGGTGAGCGGGGCGAGGGCGGCGAAGAGGAGCACGCCGAGCAGGTTGCCGAGGACCCGCTGGAGGGCGCGGCTCCAGGTGCGGGTGACGTTGGCCTGGTACAGCGCGGCGGCGGTGACGAGGGCCCAGGAGGGGCGGCCGACACCGAGTGCGAGGGCCGCGTAGCCGGCGAGCGCGCAGCCGAGGGCGGTACGGAGGGCGAGCGGGGCGAGGTGCGCCAGGGGGACGGGGCGGGGGCGGGGGTACGGCGGTTCCGGCGCCGTGACGGCGGCGCCGGGGACGGGGCCGGTGCCGCGCAGGGCGTCGGCGTGGGCGCGGAGTACGGCGGCGTCGGCGTCCGGGGTCGCGAGGGCGGTCTCGGCCTCGGTCAGCAGGGCGGCGAGGGCCCGCCGGGTGGGGTCGGGGCGGACGCCGGAGGCGTGCAGGGCGGACCGGGCGGTGTGCAGGGCGGCGTAGGCGGCCGTACGGGCCGCTCCCGCGCCGCCGCCCACCTGGGCGGCGACCGCGCGCAGGGCCGCCGCGACGGCACGGCGTTCGGGGCCGTGCGGGCGGAAGAGGCCCGGGGCCATGCCGATCAGCCAGGCCCAGGCACCCGCGCCGAGCGCGAGGGCGAGGTGGCCGGGGATCTGGCCGGGAGTCTGCGGGACGAAGAGCGCGGCGGACATGACGAAGGCGACGACCACGTTCCCGGGCGGTCCGATCCGGGTGGCCTCGCAGACGGTCTTCTGCACGGCGGCCAGCAGGGCGCCGACGGTCACCAGGACCACCGGGTCGGAGGTGAGCGACGCGGTGAGGAGGGCGGCGGCCAGACCGGCGGTCATGCCGAGGACCACCAGGGCGAGGACGCGGGCCCGGGCGGCGTACGGGCGGTCGTGGGCGTAGAGCGCGCACAGCGCCCCGGCCATCGTGTAGAGGGCGAGGTCGAGCCGGCCGAGGGCCAGCAGGACGAGGTTGGGCGGGAGGGTCGAGGCCACCACGCTGAGGGCGGGTTTGAACCAGATCGCGGAGGGCCGTCCGAGACGGAGCGTCTGAGCGAGCGGGAGGGGGCGGAGGGACAGGCTGCTCATATCGATGAACTTAGCATGTGTTTTATCTGTAAAACATCTACCCTCGGCGGGCGCGCGCTCCGGCGAGTGCTCCCCGTGTACCTCCTTGCGCTCGCGTGCGCTCCGCGTGTCGTGGGCATCGCATCCCTCGACCGACGTCGAACGGGGGTGGTGGGCGTGCACGGTCCGGCTTCACCGGCCTGGCTGCTGGTCGCGCTGTGCGCGGCGACCGGGGCCTACTGTCTGCTGCGGATGCGCAGCGGTGTCGAGGAGCAGCGCCGCGCGGCGGGCGGCGAGGCGCTGATGGGCTTCGGGATGGCGGCGATGGCGGTCCCGGCGGCGGTGTTCGCTCCCCCGCGCTGGGTGTGGCCGGTGTACGCGGCCGTGTTCGGCGCGGCCGCGCTGCGCGCGCTGTGGGCGGCGCGCCGGGACGCCCACCATCTGCACCATCTGATGGGCACCTCGGCGATGGTCTACATGTCCGTGGTGATGGCGGCCGCCCCGGCCGGGCACCACCACATGCCCGGCGGTTCGGGGGTGGCCCCGGTGACCGGCGTGCTGCTGCTGTACTTCACCGGCTATGTGCTGCTGACCGGGGCCCGCCTGGTGCCGGCCGCGGCGGCCCCGGGGCCGGGTTCGGGGCGGTGGGGCGACCGGACCGAACTGGCGCGCGTCTGCCGGCTGTCGATGGGGATAGGCACGGTCGCGATGCTGCTGACGATGTGAGGGCCCGGCCGCCTGCGGCATACGTCAACATCCGCCGCGCGCCGGGGCGTTGTCTGCGTCACTTCGGCGGACCGCGGGGCCCTGGCCACCCGTCCCACCCATAGGGTGCTGCCCATGATGGTCCCCGTGGCGCTGCTGCTGCTCGGCATCCTGACCTCCGCCGCCGCTCCCCGGCTGCTCGGGCGGGCGGACTGGCCGGACCGGGAGCCGGTGGTGGCGCTGTGGGCGTGGCAGTGCGTGGTGGCGGCCGTGCTGCTGTGCTGCGCGCTGTCGATGACGCTCAGCGCGGCGGCGGCCTGGCAGGCGGTGCGCGGGCGGGTGTTCGCCCCGGCACCGCACGCGGTCGTCGAGGCGTACGCCCTCGGCACGGGCGGCGTATGGGCGGCCGGGACGGCGGTGGCCCTCGCGTGCGGCGGTCTGTGGAGCGCGGCGATGCTGGTCCGCGAGGTGGTACGGGTCCGGCAGGACCGTGAGCGGCACCGCGCCGAACTCCTGCTCCGCGCGCCGCTGTTGCCCGGGGAGGTGCCGGCGGAGGGGCGGCTCGTGGTGCTGGAGGGCGAGCGGCCAGACGCCTGGTGGCTGTCCGGCACGGCACCCCGGCTCGTCGTCACCACGGCCGCGCTGCGCCGCCTGAAAGGGCGTCAGCTCGACGCCCTGCTCGCCCATGAGCAGGGTCACGCGCGCGCCCGGCACGACTGGCTGCTGCACTGTTCGGCCGCGCTGGCGGACGGTTTCCCGCGCGTGCCGGTGTTCGCCGCGTTCCGCGACGAGATGCACCGGCTGGTCGAACTGGCCGCCGACGACACCGCCTCCCGGCGCTTCGGCCGCGTGACGACGGCGCTCGCGCTGGTCGAACTCAACCACCACCGGGGCGTGTTCGGGCCGTGCCCCACCCCGCAGTCCCATGTGCCGCAGCGGGTGGACCGACTGCTGACCGCCCCCGAGCGGCTTCCGGCGCCCCGGCGGCTGCGGCTGACGGCGGCGGCCGCGCTGGTCCCGGTGATTCCGGTGCTGGTGACGCTCGTTCCGGCGCTGCGGGCACTGGGCTAGGGCTCCGGGCGCCGGGCCGGCGGGCGCTTGGAGCGCCGACGCGCCGGGAGCGGTGGGATGCCCATGTACCGCCGTATGTACGAGGATCGCGGCATGTGTGACCAGCTCTCCAGGACCGTGCCCGACCGCCGCCCCTCCCCCGCTGCCCGGACGGCCGCTCTCGTGGCGGCCGTCCTCGCCGTCTGCTGCGCCGTGCTGGCGTCGCTGGTGGCGGCCGAGTGGCAGCCGCTGGCCTCGGCGGACGGTTCGGTCTCCCGGACGACGCACCGCTGGGCGGTCCGCGAGGGCGGGGTCACCTCCGTCACGCGGGTGGTGTCGGACTGGGTCCTCGATCCGCTGACCATGCGGCTGGTGTGCGCGGTCGTGGCGCTGTGGCTGCTGTGGCGCCGGGCGGCCTGGCGGTCGGCGCTGTGGCTGGTGCTGACCTGCGGGGTGGCGGTGGTGGTGCAGCAGTCGGTGAAGGCCGCCGTGGGCAGGCCGCGTCCGGTGTGGCCGGACCCGGTGGACTCCGCGCGCTTCGCGGCCTTTCCCTCCGGCCACGCGATGACGGCGACCGTGGTGTGCGGTCTGCTGCTGTGGCTGCTGTACCGGGCCGGTGTACGCGGAGCCCTGTGGCGGGCGGCCGTCGCGGTGGCGCTGCTCGCGGTGGTGGGCGTCGGCGCGACCCGGGTGTGGCTCGGGGTGCACTGGCCCTCGGACGTGCTGGGCGGCTGGCTGTTCGGGGCGCTGGTGGTGGCGGTGGCGGTCGTGGTGCACGAGTGGCCCCGGTGTGGCGTACGGGGGCGCGGGCAGGGGTAGTCACGCCCTCATGAACGCCGTCCTGTTCGATTTCTCCGGCACCCTGTTCCGTATCGAGTCGGCCGAGTCGTGGCTGCGGGCCGGGCTCGCGGCCACCGGTGCCCGGCTCGGGGAGGCCGAATTCGCCGCCACGGCACGGCGGTTGGAGGAGGCCGGGGCGCTCCCGGGCGGCGCGGAACCGCTGCGCGTGCCGGACGCGCTGGCGCACCTGTGGGCGACCCGCGACGAGAGCGCCGCCGCCCACCGGGCCGCCTACACCGGCCTCTCCCGGCTCGTCCCGCTGCCCGACCCGGACCTGCACGACGTGCTGTACGACCGGCACATGACACCGGCCGCGTGGTCGCCGTACCCGGACGCGGCGGACGTGCTGCGCAAGTTGCGGGAACGCGGGACCGCGATCGGGGTCGTCAGCAACATCGGCTGGGACCTGCGTCCGGTGTTCCGCGCGCACGGGCTCGACGCGTACGTGGACACCTATGTGCTGTCCTACGAGCACGGGATGAAGAAGCCCGACCCCGGGCTCTTCTCGCTGGCCTGCGAGCGGCTGGGCGTCGATCCGGGCGAGGCGCTGATGGTCGGCGACAGCCGGCCGGCGGACGGGGGCGCGGCCGCGCTCGGCTGCCGGGTGCACTTCGTGGACCACCTGCCGGTGGACCGGCGTCCGGACGCGCTGCTGCCGGTGCTGGACCTGAGCGGCTGAGGGCACGGGGAACGAGGTCGCGGGTGAATACCGCGAAACGGCTCACCGGTGGGCCGGCCGCCTGAGACGATCCCCCGCGTCGCCCCAGACGGACGGCACCACCGAGCAGGCCCCGCGCGAAGCGGTGCCTGGTCCGACGAGTATAGTTGGCCGCCAGCCAGTCAACGCAGGAGTTCCACGATGTCCCCGCGCAGCGCCTCGGTCAACGAAGAGCTGCGCCGCCGTTCCCGGGAGCGTCTGCTGCAGGCCGCGGTGGAGCTGGTCGGCGAACGCGGCTACGACGCGACCACCCTCGGCGACATCGCGGACCGCGCCGGTTCGGCGCGCGGGCTGGTGTCGTACTACTTCCCCGGCAAGCGCCAGCTGGTGCAGTCCGCCGTGCACCGGCTGATGCACCGCACGCTGGAGGAGGCGCTGGAGCGGGAGCCGCGCACCGAGGACGGCCGCGAGCGGCTGGCCCGCGCGGTCGACGCGATCCTGGGCCTGGCCCGGGACCGGCCCGTGCTCATGCGCCAGCACATGGCCGGGCTGCTCCAGGCCGAGGGCTTCGTGCAGTGTCCGGAGCAGCAGCGCCTCTCGGAGCTGCTCGGCGACACGGTCGCGCGGTACGGCTCGGCGGACGTTCCCGTGGACTACCCCATGCTGCGGGCGCTGCTGATGGGCGCGGTGTACGCGGCGCTCGTACCCGGGGTGCCGATGCCGGTGCCGGTGCTGCGCGCGGAGCTGTTCGGGCGGTACGGCCTGGACTGGGAGCTGGGCGTGCCGCCGGAGAGCGCCGCGTGCGGGGCGGAGCAGGATCTGTCGCGGTTCTTCGCGACCGGGGAGCGGCCGGAGCCGGACCGGAGCTGAGGCCGGGCCCGAGGGCGGGCCTGAGACCGGACCCGAGAGCAGACCTGAGGCCGGCCCCGGGCCGGACCCGGGGGCGGCACCGCCCAGGTGGCCTCTCACCCCCTGCCGCGCCCGCCCGCCGGTGCCATGCTGGAGCCGTCAGGGCACTCTCCCGATGCCCTCGGGGTGAGGAGGCCGCCGTGCTGCGTGTCGCCGTCGTCGGCTCCGGACCGAGCGGGTGCTACACCGCGCAGAACCTGGTCCAGCAGCATCCTGATGTGCGGGTGGACGTGCTGGACCGGCTGCCGGCGCCCTTCGGTCTGGTGCGGTACGGCGTCGCCCCGGACCACGAGAAGATCAAGTCGCTCCAGGACAGCCTGCGGACCGTGCTGGAGCACGAGCGGGTGCGCTTCCTCGGCGGGGTCGAGGTCGGCGGCCCGGAGGGCATCGCGCCGGAGCGGCTGCGGGAGACGTACCACGCGGTCGTGTACTGCGTGGGCGCCGCCACCGGGCGCCGGCTGGGCATCCCCGGCGAGGATCTGCCGGGCAGCTGGGCGGCGACGGACTTCGTGTCCTGGTACAGCGCCCACCCGGACGCGGCGGGCCTCGGCTCGCTGAGCGACGTGCGCTCGGCGGTGGTGATCGGCGCGGGGAACGTGGCCCTCGACGTGACCCGGATGCTGGTGCGGGGCGCGGAGCAGCTGCACGGCACGGACATGCCGCAGGCGCCCCTGGACGCGCTGGCCGCGAGCGGTGTCGGCGAGGTGCACATGGCGGCGCGGCGCGGTCCCACGCAGGCCCGGTTCACCACCAAGGAGCTGCGCGAGCTGGGGCAGTTGCCCGGCGCCCAAGTCCATGTGGACCCGGCCGAGTTGGCGCTCGACCCGGCGTTCGCCGAGCTGTCCGCGCTGCCCGGCGCGCAGCGGCGCAACGCCGAGGTGCTGCGCGACTGGGCGGCCCTGCCGGGACCGGAGGCGGAGCGGAACATCCGGATGCGGTTCTTCCTGCGGCCCGTCGAGATCCTGGAGGAGGACGGCCGGGTGGGCGGGGTGCGCTTCGAGCGGACGGCGCCCGACGGGCGGGGCGGTGTGGTCGGCACAGGCCAATTCGAGGACGTGCCCGCGCAGTTGGTGCTGCGCTCGGTGGGTTATCGCGGAGCGCCGCCCGAGGGGCTGCCGTTCGCCCCGGCGACCGGGACCGTGCCGCATCAGGAGGGCCGGGTGCTGCGGGACGGGACGCCGTCGCCCGGTGAGTACGTCGCCGGGTGGATCAAGCGCGGCCCGACCGGGGTCATCGGCAGCAACCGGTCGTGCGCCAAGGAGACGGTGGCCTCGCTGCTCGCCGACGCGCCCGCGCTCGCCGCCCGCGAGGTGCCGGACGAACCGCTCACGGCGCTGCGGGAGTCGGGCGTCGAGCCGGTGCCCTGGCCGGGCTGGCTGGCCATCGAGCGGGCCGAGGCGGAGCTGGGGGCACGCCTCGGGCGGAAGGTGGTCAAACTGGCGGACTGGGACGAGCTGTTGGCGGCGGCACGGACCGTATAGGCAACGCGCGCACGGGAGTTGGCATCCCCGCGGCCCCGGCGGGGCAGGACACACGGCGGCAACACCGCGGAAATCAACAATCTGTTCAAGGCGCCTACCGTCACGTGCAGTTCGGATGCCGCTCCCCACCGCCGCTCTGGAGTACCCATGGCAGAGACCGCAGTTGTCCATCCCGTCGACGAGATACCCCCGGTGCGCGCCCTCGCGGCCTTCGGCCTTCAGCATGTGCTCGCGATGTACGCGGGCGCGGTGGCGGTGCCGTTGATCGTGGGCGGCGCGATGAAGCTGTCGGCCGCCGACCTGGCGTATCTGATCACCGCCGATCTGCTGGTGTGCGGGGTGGCGACGCTGATCCAGTGCGTCGGGTTCTGGCGGTTCGGCGTACGGCTGCCGATCATGCAGGGGTGCACGTTCGCGGCGGTCTCGCCGATGGTGCTGATCGGGACGACGGGCGGCGGACTGCCCGCGATCTACGGCGCGGTGATCGTCGCGGGGCTGGCGATCATGCTGCTCGCGCCGGTGTTCGGCAGGCTGCTGCGCTTCTTCCCGCCGCTGGTCACCGGCACGGTCATCCTGATCATCGGCGTCTCGCTGCTGCCGGTCGCGGGCGCCTGGGCGGCGGGCGGCACGGGCGCGAAGGACTTCGGGGCGCCGAGGAATCTGGCCCTCGCGGCGTTCGTGCTGCTGGTGGTGCTCGGGGTGCAGCGGTTCGCCCCGGCGTTCCTCTCCCGGATCGCCGTGCTGACCGGCATCGTGGTGGGGCTCGCGGTGGCCGTGCCGTTCGGCTTCACGGACTTCGGCGGGGTCGGGGACGCGGACTGGGTCGGGATCAGCACGCCGTTCCACTTCGGGGCGCCCGAGTTCCGGGTGTCCGCGATCGTCTCCATGCTGGTGGTGGCGCTGGTGACGATGACGGAGACCACCGGTGACCTGATCGCGGTGGGTGAGCTGACGGATCGCCGGGTGGAACCGCGTTCGCTGGCCGACGGGCTGCGCGCGGACGGTCTGTCGACCGTGCTCGGCGGGGTGTTCAACACCTTCCCGTACACGGCGTACGCGCAGAACGTGGGGCTGGTCGGGATGACCCGGGTGCGCAGCCGCTGGGTGGTCGCCGCGGCCGGGGCGCTCCTGGTGCTGCTCGGTCTGCTGCCCAAGCTGGGCGCCCTGGTGGCGGCGGTCCCGGCGCCGGTGCTCGGCGGGGCCGGGCTGGTGATGTTCGGGACGGTCGCGGCGAGCGGGCTGCGGACGCTGGCGCGGGTGGACTTCAAGGACAACCACAATCTGACGGTCGTCGCGGTCTCGGTGGCGGTCGGGATGCTGCCGGTGGGCGTGCCGGGCGTGTACGCGAGGTTCCCGGACTGGTTCCAGACGGTGATGAACAGCGGGATCAGCGCGGGGTGTCTGACCGCGATCGCGCTGAACCTGCTGTTCAACCACCTGCCGTCGCGGAACGGGGGCGCCGTCGCGGCGGAGGGGTCCGGGGCGGCGGTACCGGAGGCTCCCGCACCGAGCGCCTAGACCGCCACGCCCTCCGCTCCCTCCTCGTCCTCCTCGTCCTTCGGCAGCAGCCGTACGACCGCCTCCTCCAGGTGCGGCAGGGACCGCTGGCCCGCCACCGCGAGGAGGATCGCCAGGGCCACGCCGGTCCAGGCGACGGGCCCGAGCGGGGTGCAGCCGACGAGGCGGCTGACGCCGGGGGTCTGGATGACGGCGACCAGGACACCGGCCGAGCCGAGCGCGGTGACCCGGACCAGGGTGCTGTCGCGGCGGTCGAGGAGGGTCTGCGCGAGCTGGGTGCCGACCACTCCGCACAGCGCCATGGTGCTGGAGCGGCGGGCGGTGCCGGGGGTGAAGCGGCCGATCAGCCAGGCGGTGACGGCGCCGAGGGCGGTGGTCAGGGCGCGGTGCCGGATCTGCTGGATGAGCGGCGCGCCGAGGACGTTGCCCGCGGCATCCTCGGGGGTGGTGGTCCACTCCCCCGCCGCCGCGTCGTCGGGCGCCTTCGGGGTGACGGCGACCGCCATGGCCGGGAACAGGTCGGTGAACAGGTTGACCAGCAGCATCTGGCGGGTGGACAGCGGTGCGGTGCCCGACATCAGGGTGCCGAGGATGCCGAAGCCGACCTCGCCCGCGTTGCCGCCGATGAGGATGGCGATGGCGTCGGCGACGCTGTGCCACAGCGAGCGTCCCTCGCCGATGGCGTCGATCAGGACCGTCAGGTCGTCGTCGGTGAGCACGATGTCGGCGGCGTTGCGGGCGGCGGCCGAGCCCCGGGCGCTGATGCCCACGCCGATGTCGGCGGCGCGGATCGCGGCCGCGTCGTTGGCGCCGTCCCCGACCATGCCGACGACCCGGCCGGCGTCCCTGAGCGCCTCGACGACCTGGAGCTTCTGCTCGGGCGCGACCCGGGCGACCACTCCGGCGTCGCGCAGCATCCGGGCCCGGGTCCTGCGGTCGGCGGCGGCCAGTTCGTCCCCGGTGACGACCTCGGTGTCCTCGGGCCAGCCCAGGTCGCGGGCGATGGCGCGGGCGGTCTGCGGGTGGTCGCCGGTCAGCATGACGGGGCGTACGCCCTCCTCGTACAGGCCGTGCACCAGGGCCCGGGAGGTTTCGCGGGGTACGTCGGAGAGGGCGAGGAGGCCGTTGAACTCCAGGGCGTGCAGCGGGTCTTCGAGGACCGCCGTCTCCTCCTCGTCGTCGGCGAGGCGGCGGGCGGCGACCGCGAGGACGCGCAGTCCGTCGCCGGCCAGTTCGTGCGCGGTGACGGAGGCGCGGTCGGGGGTGCCCTCACAGGCGGGGAGCACGGTCTCGGGGGCGCCCTTGACCACCAGCAGGCGGGGTCCGTCGCCCTCGCGGCCGACGGCGGCGGCGTAGCCCCGGGCGGCCTCGAAGGACAGGCCGCCGAGCTGGGTCCACCCGAGGTCGGGTCCGGCGGCGTCGAGGACCGCCTCGTCGGTGGCGTGCACGGGCCGGCCCGAGCCGCCGTTGACGCGGGGGCAGGCGCGGGCGGCGCGCCTCAGCGTGCGCGCGGGACCGGGGTCGTCCACGGCGCCGACCGTGCCCTCGGCGTCGGAGACCCGCACCAGGCGCAGCCGGTTCTCGGTGAGGGTGCCGGTCTTGTCGAAGCAGAAGGTGTCGACGCGGCCGAGCGCCTCCAGGGTGCGCGGGGTGCGCACGAGCACGCCGTCGCGGCTGAGCCGGCGGGCCGCGGCGAGCTGGGCAACGGTGGCGACGAGCGGCAGGCCCTCGGGGACGGCGGCCACGGCGACGGCCACGCCTCCGCTGACCGCCTCGCGGACCGGGGTGCCGCGCAGCAGCGCGAGGCCGGTGACGGCGGCGCCGCCCGCGAGGGTCAACGGCAGTGCCTTGCGGGTGAGTTCCTGGAGGCGGCCCTGCACTCCGGCAGCCGGGGGCGTACGCCCCGCCAGGTGGACGGCGCGGGCGGCCTCGGTGCGCTCCCCGGTGTCGACCACGACGGCGTGGGCGGTGCCCGCCACCACGGTCGTGCCCTCGAAGACCATGCAGCGCCGTTCGGCGACGGGGGCGTGCGGGGTGGGGTCGGGGTCCTTCTGCACCGGCAGCGACTCGCCGGTGAGCGCGGACTCGTCCACCTCCAGGCCGTCCTCCCACAGGAGCCGGGCGTCGGCGGGCACCACGTCGTCGCCCTTCAGCTCGATCACGTCGCCGGGGCGCAGCTTGCCCGCGTCGACGGTCACGGTGCCGCCGGCCGGGGCCTCCTCCGGCGGGGGTGCCACGCGGGCCTTGCGCTGCTGTTCGGCCTGGAGTCCGGACAGGGCCCGTTCGGCGCGCAGCCGCTGTACTCCGCCGACGAGCGCGTTCAGGTCCAGGGCGCCGACGACGAGCAGCGCGTCCACGACCGAGCCGAGGATGGCGGAGGCCGCGGAGCCGACGGCGAGGACCGGGGTGAGCGGGTCGTCCAGCTCGCCGCGTACGGCCTGGCCGAGCTGCCAGCTCAGCCGGGCGGGGACGAGCGCGGGATGCCGTACCACGTGCCGGACGGTGTGCCGGGCCGTGGCGAGCGTGCGTTCCAGGGCGGTGGGCGGGGCGTCGGCGGTGCGGTCCAGGCGCTCCATGGCCTCGTCGGGGCCGAGTTCGTGCCAGCGCACCCGGGCGCGCGGGCGCGGGGAGCGGGCGGAGGCCACGCCGAGGGCGGCCCAGATGCCGGAGAACAGCGCGGTGAGCGCGCCGGTGTCGACGGGGGCGTGCCGCAGTCCGGGCAGCAGGGAGTGGCGCCGGCCGCCGTCGTGGCCGTCCCCGATGGCCACGAGGAGGCCGGAGAGCGCGGCGCCGGAGCGGGCGAGGACCTGTCCGCGCCTGCTCACGTCGCGGGCGACGGGGATCGCGGTCAGCAGCCGCCACACGTCGGGCAGGCCGTGCGGGGCGAGGATGTCGGCGCCCCAGACCACGGCGCCGCCGTGGTCGGTGAGCACCACGGCGATGTCGCTGCCGCGCAGCCCGGCCAGCACCTCGCGCTCCTCGGCGGTGCGGGGCCGGGCCACCGTGATGACGACGTCCTCGCGGCCCTCGGCGTGCTCGTCGTGCCGCTCGTCCGTGTCCCCGGCGTCGGCGCGCAGGCCGTACACCACGTCGTCCAGCGGGCGCCGGGCGTCCACCACCTGGTCGGCGAGTCCGGTGAAGTCCTCCAGGGCGGGGTCGTCCACCAGGACGACGCGCAGTCCCGCGCGGCGGGCTGCGTCGAGTACGGCCTCGGTCCACGGGTCGGCGAGTCCCTCCTCGGTGCGCAGCGCGCTCGGGTGGAGGACGAGGGTGCCGGCGGTCTCCAGCTGCCGCAGCCGCTCGGGGTCGCGGACGAGGACGCCGTCGCGGGCCAGGGAGGCGCCGAACACGGCGTGGAAGGCGGCGGGGGCGTAGCGGGCGGCCTTGGGCGAGCCGGCGAGTACGGCCTCGGCGGCGGAGTTCGTGTCGTGCTTGACCAGGAAGGCGGCCACCGCGCCGAGCACGCTGCCGATCGAGGCGTGGGCGGCGTAGGTCTGCGCCGGGGATTCGCGCAGGGAGGGGCGCGGGGTGTCGTCGGCGGTGACGCTGACCCGGCCGGGGGCGCACAGCTGGTCGTGGACGCTGTCGAAGGCGGCCGCGCGGGCCACGGTCTCCGCCAGCTGGCAGCCGCGCAGGGTGCCGTCGAGCACCAGGGAGGTGGGGGTCTGCCCGGCGGCGTGGACGGTGGCGTTCGCGGTGGCCAGCAGGAGGTCCATGCGGGTGGCGCCGATGCGGGCGCGCAGCAGGGCGCGGAAGCGGGGGTTCTCGCGCAGGAAGGTCACCACGGCGGTCAGGGTGCGGGGCGTGGGCGGTGTGCGCAGCAGGAAGGTGGTGACCGCGACGGAGATGCCGAGGATGTCGATGCCGAGGGTGGTCGCGGCGGCGCGCACTCCGGCGGGGTCGGCGGGGTGGGTGTTCTCCTCGGGGTCGCCGCCCGCCACGAGCAGTCCCTCGCGCTCGGCGAGGTCGGCCGCGTGGTCCACGACCCGGTCGAGCACGTCGTCCTCGGTGACGGTGACGACGAGCCGGGCCAGGCCTTCGTCCCAGTAGGCGAAGACCACGTCGGGCCGCTCGGCGAGGGCGACGGCGATCCGGCGGGCCAGGTGCGCGGTGCCGCCCTCGTGGCGTACCCGCTCGGGGTGGGCGGCGCGCAGCGGGAGGTGGGCGCGGGCGCCGGAGCGCCAGTGGGCGGGGCCGCCGGGCAGCGCGGAGCGCACGACGCGGCCCACCCGGGCGGTCGTGTCGGCGGCCCGCACTCCGGCGCGGGCGGTCCCGACCGCCGCGCCCGCCGCCATTCCGACGGCGGGCGCGGCGGCTCCCGCGAGAAGTCCGGGTACGGCGGGCAGCCGTCGTACGGCGGCGAACGGTGACGTCAGCAGCTTGAGCACCATTGCGGCGCCGTCAGAGGCTGGTGCGTTCGGGGCGGGCGGTGGGGCCGAGGGGGCCCGTGGTGCCCTTGGTGTGGCCGCCGGTGCGGTCCGGGTTGGCGTGGGGCGCCTTGACGGGGCCGGGGGGTTCCTGGTGGTGCGCCGCCGCCTCGGTGCCGGACGCTTCGGTGCCGGATGCTTCGCTGCCGGATGCTTCGCCGCCGGATCTGAGGGCGGCGGTGCCGAGGTCGTGGGGGGCGTCCGGGTCCGGGGCCGCGCCGGTCTCTCCCGCCGCTTCCTCCGCCTGGGGCGCGCCGTTCGCGGAATGTTTCGGGCGGGGCTGCGTCAGCCAGGCCACGGCCGCTCCGGTGAGGGCGACCGGCCATTCCACGACACCGGTGACCCCGAGCACCCCCGCCCCGGCGTACACGAGCGCCCGGCGGCCGCGCGGGGACACCACGCCGACCTTGTCCAGCGTCTCCTGGGCCGCCTTGCCGACCGTGGCGGCACCGGGCACTTTCCCCAGGACGGAGGCGGCGCCGCGCAGGGGCGCGGTGAGGACCGACGAGGACTTCCGCTCAGCCATGACTCTCCTCGGGTGCGTTCGCCTGCCGTGCCCCACGAGCACGCACACGCTGGTCCACCCCCTCATCCCAGGGAACGTCAGGGCGTGGCTCGCCGCCACTCAGCGGGGGCGGGCGGGGTACGGGAGAGCACCGGCCCCGGCGGCGGGACCGTTCAGCCCGACCGCAGCAGCCCGGCCAGCTCCCGCTGGTACTCCGCGTAGGCGGCCCGCAGCCGCTCCCCCGGCCAGTCCGGGGGCAGGAGTTCGGGCGGGAGTACCGGGTCGGTCAGCAGATGGCGGACCACCGCCGCGTACGCGGCCAGCCGGGCCGCCGGGGTCCCGGCCGCCTCCGCCCGGTTCAGCAGGGTGTACGCGGTCCTCGCCCAGGCGGGCAGCGGCCACAGGCGGGAGACCAGGCGCGGCGCGGGTTCGTCGGGGCGCCCCCGGTACGTCAGGGCGACGTCGTTCAGGTGCGCGGGGAGCGGCCGTTCCAGGTTGGCCGGGCGGAGCCAGACGCCCTCGCGGAGTTCGGCGAGGCGGAGTTCCCCGAGGCGGGAGCGGAGATCGGCGCGGGCGGCGGGGTCGCGGCCGGTCGCGGTGATGACGACCATCTCCCAGTCGCCGTCCCAGCCCCGCGTCAGCGGACGTACCGCCTCGTCCTGCCGCCGCTGCCGCGCGAGCAGCCGGTCGCTGAGGCCGTACACCGCGTCCGTGCGGCGCAGATCGCCCGCCGCGACCATCCGGCTCAGCGCGGCGCGCAGGGTGGAGCCGCCCACGCCGAACGGCTCGACCAGCCGGAGCAGGTCCTTCACGGGGAGCCGGGGCGGGTGCGCGCCGAGGAGCACGCTCAGGACGACCGACCGCGCGGACAGGGGGCGCGGTGCGGGGCCGTCGCCGGCCTCCGGATCTTTCATGCGCATGGGCACGTACTGTACGGGCGGATCGTTGTTGCACTATTGCTGCGACCGCAGGGAGAGTGCAACATGACCGTATGGTCTCCACACCCGCGCAGCCGCCGTCGTCCGCCACCCACGACGTCACCAACCAGCCCCCGCCGCTGGCCCCATACGACGCCTCCGCCGACCGCGCTCTCCTGGAGGGCCTGCGCCGGGAGGGCGCCGAGTGGGCCGAGGCGGACATCCGGCGCCTCGGTGTGCGCGCGGGCGGTGCGCAGGCGCAGGAGTGGGGTGAGCTGGCCAACCGGCACGAGCCGGAGCTGCGCACCCACGACCGCTACGGCAACCGCGTGGACGAGGTGGACTTCCACCCCAGCTGGCACCACCTGATGGGCGCCGCCGTCGAGGCGGGTTTGGCGGGCGCCCCGTGGGCGGACGACCGGGTCGGCGCGCACGTGGCGCGCACGGCGGGCGGTCTGGTCTGGGGGCACACGGAGGCGGGCCACGGCTGCCCCACGTCGATGACGTACGCCGCCGTACCGGCCCTGCGCGCCGAGCCGGACCTCGCCAAGGTCTACGAGCCGCTGCTGACCAGCCGGGTGTACGAGCCGGGGCTGCGCGTGCCCACCGAGAAGGCCGGGCTGCTCGCGGGGATGGGCATGACCGAGAAGCAGGGCGGCTCGGACGTGCGCACCAACACCACGGTGGCCACGCCGACCGGCGAGCCCGGGGTGTACACCCTGCGCGGGCACAAGTGGTTCACCTCGGCGCCGATGTGCGACGTGTTCCTGGTGCTGGCCCAGGCGCCCGGCGGGCTCTCCTGCTTCCTGGTGCCCCGCGTGCTGCCGGACGGCACCCGCAACACCTTCCGCATCCAGCGGCTGAAGGACAAGCTGGGCAACCGCTCCAACGCGTCCTCGGAGCCGGAGTTCGACCGTACGGTGGCCTGGCTGGTGGGTCCGGAGGGGCGCGGGGTGAAGACCATCATCGAGATGGTCAACTGCACCCGGCTCGACTGTGTGATGTCCTCGGCCACGCTCATGCGCAAGACGCTGGTCGAGGCGGGTCATCACGCCCGATACCGCAGCGCGTTCGGCGCCCGGCTGCTCGACCAGCCGCTGATGCGCAACGTCCTGGCCGACCTGGCGCTGGAATCGGAGGCGGCGACGACGCTCACCCTGCGCCTTGCCGGGGCGGCGGACCGGGCGGTGCGCGGGGACGCCGGGGAGCGGGCCTTCCGCCGGATCGCCACGGCCGTCGGCAAGTACTGGGTGACCAAGCGGGGCCCGGCCTTCACCGCCGAGGCGCTGGAGTGCCTGGGCGGCAACGGGTACGTCGAGGACTCCGGGATGCCCCGGCACTACCGGGAGGCGCCGCTGCTCTCCATCTGGGAGGGCTCGGGGAACGTCAACGCGCTGGACGTGCTGCGGGCGCTGGTGCGCGAGCCGGAGAGCGCCGAGGCGCTGTTCGCCGAACTCGCCCTGGCCGAGGGCGCGGACGCCCGCCTGGACGCGACGGTGGCCGACCTGAAGCGGCAGCTGGCCGAGGCCGACCAGGTCACCGCGCGCCGGCTGGTCGAGCGCATGGCCCTCGCCCTCCAGGCCGCCCTGCTGGTCCGCCACGCTCCGGCCCCCGTCGCGGACGCCTTCTGCGCGACCCGCCTGGCCGGCGACTGGGGGCACGCGTTCGGCACGCTTCCGGCGGGGGCGGACCTGGACGCGATCCTGGAGCGGGCGCTGCCGGAACGGGGCTGACGGCCCCTGGGCAGGGGGCTCTGCGGCCTCGTCCCGTCCTGCGGCCCCTCACCCCGTCGTGTGCCCCCACTGCGGTCCGAGTCTGGCCCACTCCGCGTCCCAGTGGGCCAGCCGGCGCCGCTCCAGGGCGGTGCGGACGACGCGGCCGCAGAGGAAGGGGACCGCGCCCGCCGCCGTACCCACCAGGGTGCCGAGGAGACCGGCGCGGAAGGTGGCCTCGGCGGCGGAGGCGGGGCGCGTGACGAGATGGCCCCGCGGGTCGGTCCACACGGTGACCGGCGTACCGGCCGGGCTGCCGGGCGCGACCCGGACCTGGCCGGTGTGGGCGGAGCCGTCCGCCACGGTCCAGCGGACCTCGGCCCAGACCCGCTCGCCGTCGGACCCCGGCTTCCGCGCGGCGGACTTGCCGGGCACGCGCGAAACGACGCGGGCGACGGCCTGATGCCAGGTGGCGCGGTCGCGGGCGAGTCCGCTGTCCACCGACCGGGCCGCCGCGAGCCCGGCCAGTACGCCGGCGAGCACCGTCAGCGCCCAGGCGCCGAGCACCACCCACGCCTCCACCACGTCGACACGGCGCCTGAGCGGGTTGCGCCGCCAGCGCCAGAGCCACACCTGCGGACCACGGAACGCCATCAAGGGCATCCTCCTCACCGAGCGCGCCGACCGGGCCGTACCGTCCTCCCATACGGGCGACTCCGCCCTGTTGCTCAGGACGGTCCGCCTTCCCGACGGTCGCACGGCGGACACCCCGCGCGCAGGAACATCCGGCAGACCGCCCGGAGGACCCCGCTTCCCGGCCGGGCCGACCCCCGCTGACCTGCGCGAACCCGGCGGACGGAGATCCAGGTCACCGGCAGAGTGGCCGAGATACGACGGCTCACTCCCCGGTACGGCGGTGGATCAGCTCCAGCAGACGCCGCACGGCCGCGTCGGCCCCCGGGCGGCACACGGCGACCACGCTCGTCTCCAGGTACGACGACGCGCCCCGCAGCGGGACGAAGACGACCCCGGGAACGGGAAAGCCGCTCAGCCGCCCGGGCAGCAGTCCGACACACAGCCCGGAGGCCACATAGCTGTACAGCCCGGAGAGATCGTCGGCCACCGCGCGGCCCCGGGGTGTGAACCCCACGTCGTGACAGGCGAGTTGGACCTGCCGGGCGAGGGTCGGCAGGGCCACCGGGTCGGGCAGGACGAAGTCCTCGTCGCTCAGTTCGGCGAGGTTCACCTCGTCGGCCCCGGCGAGGGGGTGGCCGTCCGGCAGGGCGGCGGCGATGCGCTCCACCGCGAACCGCTCGCTGACGAGGTCGTCCGACACGGAGGCGGGGTCACGGAGGAAGCCGAGGTCCAGGGCGCCGGAGCGGACCAGTTCGGCCACGGCGACCGAGGAGTCGTGGTGCAGATGCACGCGCAGGCCTGGCAGTTCCTCGGCCACCGCGCGCAGGAAGCCGGGCAGATAGAGGTGACTGAGGACGCTCACGTACCCCACGCGCACGACGCCCTCCAGGCCCGCGGCCACGCGCCGTACCCGCTCGATCGCGGCGGACTGGGCGTCCAGGAGGTGCCGGGCGTCCACGGCGAACGCCTCGCCCGCCGGGGTCAGCGCGACTCCGCCGGGACCCCGGTCGAACAGCCGCACCCCGAGCCCGCGCTCCAGGCGCTGGATCGACTGGCTGAGCGGGGGCTGGCTCATGAAGAGCCGCTCCGCCGCCCGGCCGAAGTGCCGCTCGTCGGCCACCACCAGAAACTGTTCGAGGAGGCGCTTTGTCAGATTGATATCGTCAGCCATATCGAATGCTAGCCAATCATATATTGGACAGACCTGCGCGCGAGGCGTCCACTGGATACCAGGGGATGCCACGCGACACGGCGGCGGCTCCCCGGCACTACCGGTTTCAGCAATCCCACGCGGGAGGGGCCCGGGCCTGTACGGCGGCCCTCTCCCTGGAGGCACCCCATGCGCAAGCAGGACGTCGCCCGGCTCTTCACCACCCCGGTGGATTCCCCGGCCTACGCGCCCACGCGGTACCGCTTCACCGACCGCGAGTACCTGAACATCACCTACCGCACCGACCCCGAGGCGCTGCGCCGCCTGGTCCCGGAGCCACTGACGGTCCCCGACCCGCTGGTCCGCTTCGAGGTCATGCGGATGCCCGACACCACGGGCCTGGGCGACTACACCGAGGCCGGGCAGCTCATCACCGTCGAACACGAGGGTGAGCGCGGCGAGTTCAACCTCGCGATGTACGTGAACAGCGTCCCGGCGATCTCCAGCGGCCGCGAGTACAGCGCGTACCCGAAGAAGTCCGGCTCCCCCGCGCTGTACGTCGACTCCGACACGCTGGTGGGCACGCTGGACTACGGCAGCCTGCGCGTGGCCAACGCCACCATGGGCTACAAGCAGCGCGCGATGGACCTGGACGAGGCCCGCGCCGAGATCTGCGTGCCGACGTTCATGCTCAAGACGGTGCCGAACTACGACGGCACCCCGCGCATCTGCGAACTGGTCCGCACCCGGATCACGGACATCACCGTGAAGAGCGCGTACACCGGACCCGCGCGGCTCGACCTCTTCGCGCATGTGATGGCGCCACTCGCGGATCTGCCGGTGCTGGAGGTCGTGAGCGCCAGCCACATCCTCACGGATCTGTCCCTCAACCCGGTCGAGCCGGTCTTCGACTACCTCGCCTGAGCCCGGGCGGGCGGCCCGGCGCGAGCCCCCGTCCCCCTTCCCCCCACTTCCTCCTTCGAGCTTCGAGCTTCGAGAAAGCCGCGACATCATGTCCTCTGTTTCCGAACCCACCGCTTCCGGCCCCGCCCCGCACCCCCGCAAGCGCGCCGCGATCGTCGGCGGTGGCGTCATCGGCGTCTCCTGGGCCGCCCTCTTCCTCGCGCACGGCATGGAAGTGGTCGTCAGCGACCCCCGGCCGGACATCGAGGAGATCGTCCGCGCCGGTCTCGCCGAGATCGTCCCGACCCTTGACGAACTCGGGCTGCCCACCGAGCACTTGACCGACCGGCTGTCCTTCGAGGCCGACCTCGCGACCGCCGTCGCGGACGCGGACGTGGTCCAGGAGAACGGTCCCGAGCGCCTGGACCTCAAGCAGGAGATCTGGCACACCGTCGAAGAGGCCGCCCCCGCGCACGCGTTGCTCGCGACCTCGACCTCCAGCATCCCGGCGACCGCCATCGCCGCCGGTCTGTCGCAGCCCGAACGGCTCGTCGTGGGGCACCCGTTCAACCCGCCGCACCTGGTACCGCTGGTGGAGGTCGTGCCCGGCGAGAAGACCTCGCCCGAGGTGGTCCGCGAGGCCGTGGACTTCTACACCGCGCTCGGCAAGAAGCCGCAGGTGCTGCACAAGGAGATCCCGGGCTTCGTCGCCAACCGCCTCCAGTCCGCGCTGTTCCGCGAGTGCGTGCACCTCGTCAAGGAGGGCGTGGTGACGGAGGAGGAGCTGGACGAGATCGTGACCTCCTCCATCGGGCTGCGCTGGGCCGTCGCGGGCCCGTTCCGCACCTTCCACCTCGGCGGCGGGCCCGAGGGCCTGCCCCACTTCATGGAGCACCTGGGCCGCGCCATGGCCGACCACATGTGGCCCGCCCTCGGCAACCCCACGCTGGACGACGCCACGGTCGCACTCCTCTCCGGCCAGGCCCGCGACGCCTTCGGCGACGGCACGGTGGAAGAACTGGCCGCCGCACGCGACCGCGCACAGATCGCGCTCATGCGCGCCCTGGGCGAGACCCCGGACCGGCAGGACTCCGAGCCGGCCTGACGCGCCACTCGGATCACCACGGCCGGACACCCCCCTTCACGCCACACATCGCGAGAAACGCACCCCCATGAACCTCACCGAGAAGATCACGCGGGCGATCGACGCCCCCGCCACCGACGACGCGTTCGACGTCCACGCCGAGCTGACCGACGTCCTCGCGGGCATCGGGCTGAAGCCGGAGGACACCGGCGGCACGATCACCTTCGAGGGCGCCGACCCGGTCGTCCCCAGCACCCTGCGCCTGGGCGCCGCCTCCGGCATCGCCCTGGTCGCCAAGTCCGCCGCGCTCGCCGCGCTGTGGAAGGACCGCACCGGGCGCGGCCAGGACATCCACATGGACCTGCGCGTGGGCCCGCACCGGCTGTGCCCGTTCTACGAGCAGAAGTGGGAGCTCCTCAACGGCTACACCGGGGGCACCCCGTCGATCATCAACATGGCCCTCGCCAACAACTTCTACCGCAGCGCGGACGGCCGTTGGATGATGCCGTTCAACATCTACCCCAACATCAAGGTGGCCGCCGAGCGGCTGCTCGGCGTGGGTGACGTGCCGGAGCACGTCGCCGCCGCGATCGCGAAGTGGGACGCCCGGGAACTGGAGCGGGCGGGCGCCGAAGCCGGCTGTGTCATGCCGATGGTCCGCACTCCGGCCGAGATCCTGACGGAGCGTCAGTACACCGACGTCCTGGCCCACTTGCCACTGGTGGAGATCACCCGCGTCGGCGACAGCGACCCCGAGCCGCTGCCCGCCGATCCCACCGCCCCGCTGGACGGCGTACGCGCGCTCGGCATGGGTCACATCATCGCCGGGGCCGGTGCGGGGCGCGCGCTCGCGCTGCACGGCGCGGACGTGCTGAACCTGTGGCGGCCGTACGAGCTGGAGCACGACGTCACCTACCTGACGACGAGCGTCGGCGTGCGCTCCGCCACGGTGAGCCCGTACACCCCGGAGGGCCTGGCCCGTATCCATGAACTCCAGTCCGGCGCCGACGTGTTCTTCGCCAACCGGCGCCCCGGCTTCCTGGAGTCCATCGGCCTGTCCGAGGAGGAGTCGATCGCCCGGCGCCCCGGTCTCGTCTACGCCACGGTGTCGCTGAACGGTCACGAGGGTCCGTGGAAGGACTACCTCGGCTTCGACCAGACGGCGGGCGCGCTCACCGGTCTGCTGCACCTGGAGGGCGACGGCGACAAGCCCGCGCTGCCGCCCATCACGGTCGTCAACGACTACCTGGTCTCGTGGTTCCTGACGGCCGGCATCACCGAGGCGCTGCGCCGCCGCGCCATGGACGGCGGCAGCTACCGCGTCCACGTCTCGCTGTCCCGCGTGGCCCTGTGGATTCTGTCCATGGGCATCTTCGACAAGGCGTACGCCGAGGCGGTCGCCGGAACCGGCGAGCTGCACGCCTACCCGGACCCCGAGCTGTTCACCGCCGAGACGCCGCTCGGCCACTACCAGGGCATCACCGACCAGGTGCGGATGTCGGACACCCCGGGCGCCTACCGGCAGATCCTCGTGCCGCGCGGCTCCCAGCGGCCGGAATGGCTGCCGGCCGCCTGACCCGGCGCCCGCCGCACGACGGTCTGCGGGGCGTCGGGGAACCATCCGGGTTCCCCGACGCCCCGCACTCCGTTACGGCAGGCGCCAGTCCACCGGCTGCGCGCCCTGCTGCACCAGCAGCTCGTTGGCCCGGCTGAACGGGCGCGAGCCGAAGAAGCCGCGGTCGGCCGACATGGGCGAGGGGTGCGCGGACTCGATGGCCGGGTAGTCGCCGAGCAGGGGACGGGCGTTGCGGGCGTCGCGGCCCCACAGGATGGAGACCAGCGGCTTGCCGCGCGCGGCGAGGGCGCGTATCGCCTGCTCGGTGACCTCTTCCCAGCCGTTGCCGCGGTGGGCGCCGGGCTTGCGCGGGGCCGTGGTCAGCGCCCTGTTCAGCAACAGGACGCCCTGCCGGGTCCAGGGGGTCAGGTCGCCGTTGGACGGGCGGGGCAGGCCCAGGTCCGAGTGCAGCTCCCGGTATATGTTCTCCAGGCTGCCCGGCAGCTGCCGTACCTCCGGGGCCACGGCGAAGCTCAGGCCGATGGCCATGCCCGGCGTGGGATAGGGGTCCTGGCCCACGATCAGGACCCGGACATCGTCAAAGGGCTGCTGGAAGGCGCGCAGGACGTTCGCCCCGGACGGCAGATAGGTCCGTCCCGCCGCCACTTCGGCGCGCAGGAAGTCACCCATGGCCGCGATACGGCCCTCCACCGGCTCCAGGGCCTTCGCCCAGCCGGCCTCAACAAGTTCACTCAACGGTCGTCGTGCCACGTCAAGTCACTCTAGTGGCCCCCACTGACAATCCCCTCCGGCGAGTGGAGAAGCGCGGAACATCCGGGACGCCCGGCCCGCGCCCCGCTACTCTTCGTCCCCGTGAGCCGTGCGCCCGAGCGAGCCGACGGAGCCGAGCAAGCCGACCTGGCCGATGGAGCCGGGCCGGTACCGGCGTCCGCCGTGACGTCCGCCTTCCTCGCCGTGGACTCCGGCGGTTCCGGTATCCGGGTGGCGGTGGGCGTCCCCGGCACAGGCCGTACCGCCGAGGCGGCGGCCCGGGAGCCGGTGCGGACCTCGGAGCGCGGCATCGACCCCGGCCACCTTATGGCCCAAGTCGCCCCCCTGGCCCGTACGTTGGCGGCCGAGGCAGGGGCGGACCGCATCGCCTGGGCCGTCGTCGGCGCCGCCGGGTTCGCGAGCCTGGGGGACGCCCTGCGCGCCGAACTGCCGGGTGCCCTGGCCCGGGAGCTGGGGGTACGGACCGTGGCCCTCGCCGCCGACGCGGTGACCGCGTACGTGGGCGCGCTCGGTCCCCGCCCCGGCGCCGTGCTCGCGGCGGGCACCGGCCTGATCGCCGTCGGCACCGACCTCACCACCTGGCGCCGGGCGGACGGCTGGGGTCATCTGCTGGGCGACTGCGGCGGCGGGGCCTGGATCGGCCGGGCCGGCCTTGAGGCCGCGCTGCGCGCGCACGACGGGCGGGACGGCGGGTCGGGCGCGCTGCTGGAGTGCGCGGTGGAGCGGTTCGGGCCGATGGCCGGGCTGCCCGCCCGGATCTACCCGCGCACCGACCGCGCCGCCGCGCTCGCCTCCTTCGCGCCCGCCGTGGGCGAGTGCGCGGCGCACGATCCGGTCGCGGCCGGAATCCTGCGTGCGGCGGCCCGGCATCTGGCCGAGTCGGCCGCGGCCGTGTGCCCGGCGGACGGGGAGCCCGAAGTGGCGCTCACGGGAGGTCTCTTCAAGCTCGGCGAACCCCTGCTGGCGCCCCTGCGCGAGGAGTTGGCGAAACAGCTGCCGCACGCCACGTCCGTACCGGCCGAGGGCGATCCGCTGCACGGCGCCGTCCGGCTCGCGACGGATCTCGCGGCCGGGCGGTGCGATGTCCCGGTTGCGCCGGCCATGCTCCATGTGGTCACCATAAGTGCGGATTGAGTCGGCTGAATCACCAACTGTCCGATGCGTGACGGGAAGAGCCGCCCCACCTGCGCAACTCATCAGACAAAACCGGACGGATACCGCTCACCTGCACCCTCCCCGAACAGGGGAGCACAGGAAACCAGTAACATGCGGCGCCATGAGCTCCCCCACTGGACCCGAGTCCGGCCTGCCAGTTCGAATGCCGCGACCCCGCCAGCCAGGACGTCACCGTCGTCCGGAACCGCTGGTGGCTCCCGAGGACGCGCCCGCGTTCGTCCTCGCCGTGCCCGGCGCGCCCAGCGCCGCCACGCGCAGCCTCGCCGAGGAGGTCGTGAGCATCGCCCGCTCCGAGCTGCCCGGCCTGGATGCCCGGATCGGCTACCTGGACGGGGACGACGCGGACTTCCCGACCCTCAAGTCCGTGCTGGCACGGACCGCCGAGGAGCGCACCGCCCGCTACGAGCAGGCCCTCGCCGCCGGAAGTGACCCGAAGAAGCCGGAGGGCCCCGTCGCCGCGGTCGTCCCGCTGCTGGCCGGCCCCGACGGCGCCCTGCTGCGCCAGATCCGCCAGGCCATGATGGACAGCCGGGTCGCCGCCGAGCTGACCGACGTGCTCGGCCCCCACCCGCTGCTCGCCGAGGCCCTGCACGTGCGGCTCTCCGAGGCGGGCCTGGCCCGCGCGGACCGCGCCCGTCTGTTCACCGTGGCGACCGCGGCCGACGGCATCATCCTGGCCTCCGTGGGCGGCGAGGAGGCCGTGCAGGCGGCCGGCATCACCGGCATGCTGCTCGCCGCGCGCCTGGCCGTGCCGGTGATCGCGGCCGCGCTGGACCAGGAGGGCTCGATCGCCTCCGTGGCCGAGCAGCTGCGCGCGTCCGGCTCGCAGCAGCTGGCCCTCGCGCCGTACCTGATCGGTCCGGAGATCGACAACTCGCTGCTGACCGCGGCCGCCGAGGAGGTGGACTGCGCCACCTCGGAGGCGCTGGGCGCCTACCCGGCGATCGGCAAGCTCGCGCTCGCCAAGTACACGACGGCGCTGGGCATCGCCCCGGAGCAGCCGCAGGGAGCGCCGGTCCGCTGACGCGGCACGACACCCGTACGACACGAGGGCCCGCCCCGGGAGACCGGGGCGGGCCCTTTCGCATGCCTGAGCCGGCCCTTTCGCGTGCCTGAGCAGGCCCTTCGGCGCGCCTGAGCAGGCCATTCGGCATGTCCGAGCGGGCCCGCCCCCGCACCTGAGCAGGCCCTTCCGTGCCCCTGGGCGGCGTTCTCCGGGCCGCTCAGCCGAAGATCACGCAGGAGGCCGCGGGAACGTCCAGGGAGCCGTCGTAGCGCGGCAGGCCGGTCCTGTCGTCCACGGTGAACCAGGTCACGCCGCCGGAGCGTTCATGGGCGGCGTAGAGGCGGCCGCCGTGCTCGGCCAGGGCACGCGGCCAGTGGCCGCCGCTCGGGACCGTGCCGAGCGGCCGGAGGCCGTCGCCCTCGGCGCGGAAGACGGACAGGACGTCCTCGCCGCGGGTCGCGGTCCACACGAAGCGGCCGTCGGGCGAGACCACGATGCCGGAGGGGTGAGCGTCCCCGGCCGGGGCGCCGGGCAGGACGGGGACCTCGGTCAGCGGCCGCAGCGAGCCCGCGCCGGAGTCCCAGCGGCAGACGGTGACGGTGGGGGTGAGTTCGTTGACGACGTAGGCGTGCAGGCCGTCGGGGTGGAAGACTAGGTGGCGCGGGCCCGAGCCGGGCCGCAGGGCGATCTCTCGGTGCAGCACCGGCACGCCCGCCTCCAGGGCGCAGACCCGCACCGAGTCGGTGCCGAGGTCCACGCTGACGGCCCAGCGCCCCTCGGGGTCGGACTGCACGTGGTGGGGGTGCGGGGCGCGCTGGCGGCGGTCGTGCGGGCCCGAGCCGGTGTGCTGGAGCTGCCCGGAGGGTGCGGGGGCGAGGGTGCCGTCGGGGCGTACGGGGACGGCGGTGACGGTGCCGCTGCCGTAGTTGGCGGTGAGCAGGTGTCCGGCGTGCAGGCCGAGGTGGGTGGGGCCGCTGCCGTCCACCGGGACGGGTGGCCCGGCGGGCTCCAGCTTGTCCCCGCGCACCCGGTAGGCGGCGACCGCGCCCTCGGCCGTCTCGCTGACCGCGTAGAGCATGTCCCCGGCGGGCGAGAGCGCGAGGTACGAGGGGTCGGGCACGGCGCCGAGGACGCCGGTGCGGATCAGGGCGCCGTCGCCGGGCCGGACCTCGGCCGTCACCAGACCGTGGCCGCCGGCCGCCGTGTACGAGCCGATGAAGGCCCGGCGGGGCACCTGTCCGTGTTCACCGCTTTCTGCCACGCCTGTCCCCTTTCGGTCGAGACAGTGCCGACGCTAGCAGCAGGTCACAACCGGTCTGGACCAAATGGCGGAGGGGTGCGCGCCGGGATGACGGGGGCGGCTGTCAGGGGTGGCGGCGGGTGCGTGTCAGGCGCCGACCAGCCGGGAGGGCGCCGGGGCGCGCAGCGGCTCGGCCAGTTCGGCGAGGGCCCGCTCCAGGCCGTGGAGGTGGGCGAGGGCCGGTTCGGCGGGGGTCTCGGCGGGGCGCAGGATGTGTCCGGCGCCGCCCTCGGTGAGCGCCTCGACGGCGGCCTCCACGCGCCAGCACGCGGCGGCGAGCCGGGCGTCGTGCGAGGCCTCGGGGTCGGCGGCGACCGCGACCAGGCCGCGCACCTCGCGGGCGCAGTCGTCGAGGAGCGCGAGGACGCGGCGGGCGCGGTGCTTGCGCCACAGCAGCGGGTTGAGCGGATGGGTCAGCGGTGCGACGGAGAGCCGTACCCGGCCGAGCAGCTGCTCCAGCTCGGCCACGCGCGGGGCGGGGTCCGCGTCGGACCCGGCGAGGCGGGCGGCGGCCTCGGCGGTGCAGGCCCGCACACAGCGCAGAGCGCGCTGGATCGAGGCGTCGGTGGTGAGGTGCGTGGTGACGGGCAGCACGAACAGCACGGCGAGCGCGGCACCGGCGACACCGACGGCGGTCTCGGCCACGCGCAGCGCGAGCAGCCCGGGGTCGAGGACGCCGAAGAGGCCGTAGAGGAGTTCGGCGAGGAGGGTCACCCAGAGCATCATCCAGGTGTAGGAGACGGACGCCGTATAAAAGATGCCGAAAACGGAGATCGCGACGAGCACGGCGCTGGCGACCGGCTCGCCGTCCACCGGCATCGCGACGAGCACGCCGAGGGCGACGCCGAGCAGGGTGCCGAGCACGCGCCGGAAGCCGCGTACCAGGGTCTCGCCGCGCGAGGCGGTGTTGACGAAGACCCACCAGGTGGCGCCGACGGCCCAGTACCAGCGCTGTCCGGACACCAGCTGCCCGATGACCAGCGCGAACCCGGCCCCGGCGGCCGCCTGGACCGCCTGCCGGGTGGTGACCCGGGCCAGCCCGGTGCCGCCGGGCGGCGCGGGTACAGCGGCGGGGGGCATCCGGCGCTCGTAGCACCACAGGCCGAAGCGCACGGCCGCGGCGGCGAGCAGGGAGAGCAGCAGGGAGGCGTACAGCTCGGGCAGCCGGGCGGGGGTGACCCGCAGGAACTGGCCGACGAAGAACATCATGAACGCGAATACGCCGAGGCTGTGCCCGCGCGGCCCCCAGCGGCGGGCGTAGACCCCGGCGCCGACGACGGCGATGAAGGCGAAGTCGCGGCCGACCGGGTGGGCGTGCAACGCGGCGGCCAGCGCGAGCACCGGGATGCCGACGACCGGGAGCAAAGCGGTGGTGACCGCCTGGCCGCGCACGGTGGCGTCGGCGACGGTGAAGAGCGCGAGCAGCGCGGCGAGTCCGCCCGCGACCATGCCGACGAGGGAGTGCCCGGCGACACCGCACACGACGACCGCGAGCCCGATCCCGAGGACCGCGCGCGCGGCGAAGCGCAGCCGCACATGTCCCGGGTCCGGCGCCACGAACACCTTCTTCAGCACTGCTGTCCGCCCCCTTGTGGCCGTCCGCACGAAAAAGGCGCCGCGGTGATCCGCAGCGCCATCGACCTGACTATATGAGCATCACAGGGCCACTTGGCTCAACTGGCCTCGGATTCACTGGGCCATTGGACCAGCGAAGCGGGAGGACGTGAAGCCAGCGGCGGGCCAACGGTCCAGGTCACACGGCATGCGGGAGTGGCGCCCGACTGGGCCATTGGTACAGTCGCCGGTGACCGGTGCGGTACGAGGAGGCGGAGCTCCATGGCGGTGGACGAACTCGACACGCGCATCCTGCGGTTGCTGCTCGAACAGCCGCGCACCAGTGTGCGGGAGTACGCCCGCATCCTCGGCGTCGCCCGGGGCACCCTCCAGGCCCGCCTGGACCGCATGGAGCGGGACGGTGTGATCACCGGCACCGGGCCCTCGCTCTCCCCCGCCGCGCTCGGGCATCCGGTGCTGGCGTTCGTGCACATCGAGGTCACGCAGGGCCATCTGGACGATGTCGGGGAGGCGCTGGCGTCCGTGCCGGAGATCGTGGAGGCGTTCTCGACCACCGGCGGCGGGGATCTGCTGGCCCGGGTGGTCGGGCGGGACAACGCCCATCTGGAGGATGTGATCCAGAAGCTGATCAGCGTGCCGGGCGTGGTGCGCACCCGCACCGAGGTGGTGCTGCGCGAGCGCGTGCCGTACCGGCTGCTGCCGCTGGTGGAGTCGGTGGGGCGGGCGGCGGCGCGCTCCTGACCCCGGCCGGACGGCACCCGGCGGGCGGTTCGGGCGGCGGCGGGCGGGGCGGATCTCCGCGCGCGCCCGACACGCCCCCTGCATAGCGTGATCGTATGACTACAGTCCAGACCCGCCCGGCCGCCGACGACCGACGACGGTGGAAGGCGCTCGGGGTCTGTCTGACGGCGGGCTTCATGACGATGCTCGACAGCTCGATCGTGAACGTGGCGCTGCCCTCGATGGAACGCGGCCTGGGCGCCGACGCGGCCGACGTGTCCTGGGTGGTGTCGGGCTTCGCGCTCACCTTCGGGCTCACGCTGGTCCCGGCGGGCCGGCTCGGCGACGTGCGCGGGCGGCGGGCGGCCTTCCTGTTCGGGCTCGCGCTGTTCACGCTGTCCTCGGTCGCGTGCGCGCTGGCGCCCAGCGCGGGCTGGCTGGTGCTGTACCGGCTGGTGCAGGGCGCGGCCTCGGGTGTCATCGCCTCGCAGACGACGGGGCTGATCCAGCAGATGTTCCAGGGCGCCGAGCGGGCGCGCGCGTTCGGCCTGCTGGGCAGCGTGGTGGGTGTCTCCACGGCGGTCGGGCCGCCCGCGGGCGGAGTGCTGATCCAGGCGTTCGGCGTGGCGGACGGCTGGCGCTGGATCTTCTACATCAACGTGCCGATCGGGATCGCCGCCTTCTGCGCCGCGCTGCGCCTGCTGCCCCGTACGCCCGTCACCCCGGGCCGTCCGCGCGAGGGCGTCGACCTGCCCGGGGTCGCGCTGCTCGGCGCGGGCATGCTCGCGCTGATGCTGCCGCTGGTGCAGGAGCAGCAGTGGACCGGGCGCGAGAAGTGGGCGCTGCTCCCGGTGGCCGGGCTGCTGCTCGCGGCGTTCTGGGCCTGGGAGCGGCGCCAGGGGCGGCGCGGGCAGGCTCCGCTGGTCGACCTGAACCTCTTCGCCCTGCGGTCCTTCACGCTCGGCGTGCTGCTGAACGTGGTGTACTTCGCGGGCTTCACCACCGTGTTCTTCGTCTACACCCTGTTCCTGCAGAACGGCCTGGGCTACGGCGCGCTCGGGGCCGGGCTGGCCTCGCTGCCGTTCGCGGTCGGCTCGGCGGTGGGCGCGGCCCGGGGCGGCCGGCTGGTGGTACGGCACGGGCGCCGGCTGGTCGTCGTCGGGCTGAGCGCGGTGGCGGTCGGGCTGCTCGCGGTCATCGTGACGGTCCAGGCCGTACCGGGGCGCGGCGCGGCCTGGGCGGCGGCACTCCCCCTGCTGATCGCGGGCCTCGGCTCCGGCATCACCATCTCCCCGAACACCGCCCTCACCCTCGCCCGGGTGCCGGTCCAGCGGGCCGGGGCGGCGGGCGGCGTCCTGGTCACCGCCCAGCGCGTCGGCTCGGCGGCGGGCATCGCGGCCGTGGGCGCGGTGTACTTCGCCCACCTCGCCAACGACGGCAACCCCACGACGGCCCTCCAGCTCGGCCTGCTGACGGCCGTGGGCATCATCCTGGTCGCCCTGGCCCTGGCGGTGGCGGACCTGCGCGAACGCCGGAACCACCCGGAGCCGACGGCACCCGTCGAGGGCCCCGCGACGCCGGAGCCGACGGGCGCGGGACGCTGATCCCCCGGGGCAAGCCCCGTCGCTCAGGACTTGCGGCGGGGCTTGCCCGTGCCCCTTCCGGAGGTACCGGTGCGGCCCCGGGCACCCCGGCCCGACGACTTGGCCCCGCCCGACGACTTCGCTCCTCCGGAGGACTTCGCCCCGCCGGAGGGCTTCCCGCTCTTCTGCCGGCCCGGCTCCGGGCGCTTGCGCTCCTGCTTCGGCTCGGCCCCGGCGGAGCGTCCCCGCGTGCTGTTGACCGTGCGGCCGCGCACGATGCCGATGAAGTCCTCCACCAGGTCGGTGGTGGCCTCCTCGGGCCAGGAGAGGGCGACGCTGGACTCGGGGCCGTCGGCCAGCGTGCGGTAGGTGAGGTCCTTGCGGTGGTAGAGGCGGGCCAGGGACTGCGGGACGACCAGGAGGCCGACGTTCGCCGCCACCAGCTCGATCGCGTCCTCCGTGGTCGCCGGGCGCTCGAAGGCGGGCTCGCCGGGGGGCGCGTCCCAGTCGAAGACGTCGTCCAGCGGGTGGAAGAGCACTTCCCCGGCGAGGTCGGCGAGGGTCACCTCTTCGGCCGCCGTGAACAGGTGGTCCTTGGGGACGACGACCACGGTCGTCTCGGTGTAGAGCGGGATCGCGCTGAAGTACGTACGGTCCACCGGCAGCCGTACGAACGCGGCGTCCGCGTCCCCCGCGCGCAGCAGCCCGTCGGTCCCGGCGGCCGGGACCTGGAGCAGGGTGAGCGGGATGTCCGGCAGCCGCTCGTTCCAGATCCGCGCCCATTTGGCGGGCGTCACTCCGGGAACGTAGGCGAGCCGGAACGACGGTGTTTCCTCCGAGCCTGTCACCAGGCCAAGGCTACCGGCCCCGGTCGGCCCACCCGTACGCGGCCGATACCCTTGACCTCATGAGTTCGCAGCAGAGCACCCAGACGATGAAGCCCGCCACGGCGGCGAAGAAGCTGGGTGTGTACCTCCCCGCCACCCCCGCAGAGTTCCAGGAGGGTGTCGTTTCGCGCGCCGAGCTGAACGAGCTCCAGGCCAACCCGCCCGAGTGGCTGCGCGAGCTGCGCCAGAACGGACCCCACCCGCGTCCCGTCGTCGCGGCCAAGCTCGGCGTGTCCATCGCCGGTCTGGCGCGCGGCGGTGTCACCGAGGCGCTCACCACCGAGCAGATCGAGGCGCTCAAGCAGGAGCGCCCCGAGTGGCTGGAAAAGGAGCGCGCCACCCAGGCCGAGGTCCGCAAGGAAGCCGTACGGATCAAGAACCTGCAGCAGGAGAAGGCGGCCCGCGAGGACTGACCCCGCCCGCCCCGCACACGCCCCCCGGCCTCGCCGGGGGGCGTTGTCAGTGGTCGCCCCTACAGTTCCTCCCACTTGATCATTGCGGTGCGGGGAGGCACGTATGGGGTGGGTGTCGGCCGGTGACTACGAGGTCACCCTCGACGGCGGAAAAGTGGTGTGCCGCAACGCGGCCGGACGGCGGCTGAAGTCGGTGCCGTCGAAGATCGCCGACGATCCGGCGGTCGTGGGGCTCGCGCAGCTCACCGAGTGGCTGGAGCGGCACGAGCGGGAGTGCCTGGCGAGCGTGGAGCGGTGGATGGTCCGCTCGCTCCCGGTGCCGCTCGCCGTGCTCACCCGCGTCTGGCCCGACCCTGCCTGGCAGGCGGCGCTGCGCGACCTCGTGGTGACCGGGGAGGACGGCCGGATCGCCGGTTTCCTGCGGGACGCCGACCCCGCGCGCGGCCTCGGCCTGGTCGACCTGGACGGCGACACGGTGCGCATGACCCCCGAGCTGGTCCGCATCCCGCACCCGGTGCTCCTGGAGGACCTGGCGGACCTGCGCGAGTTCGCCGTCGAACTGGGCGTGGAGCAGCGCGCCCAGCAGCTCTTCCGCGAGGTCTGGCACCGCCCGGCCGCGCTTGCCGAGGGCGCCACCCAGGTCGAGGAGTACGCGGGCGGCGCGTTCAAGGAGCTGCGCTTCCTGCACGGCCGGGCCGCCCAGCTGGGCTACCGGGTGCGCGGCGGCCAGGCGGTCTGCCCCGTCCTGGAGGACGGCCGCGGCGTCGAGGCCCGCGTCTGGATCGGTGACTACGACGGCTGGGAGAGCGTCGAGACCGGCCCGCTGATGTGGACCGACCCGGCGGGACGGGTGCTGAAGCTCGGTCAGGTGGGTCCGGTCGCGTGGTCGGAGGGGATGCGCATGGCCGCCGCGCTGTACGCGGGGCGTGACATGGAGAACGAGGAGCGGGCGGCATGACGACGTACGACGAGACCACCCTGGCCGCGCTCCTGGAGGCGGGCGCGGTCCTGCCGCCCGGCAGCACCGCGCGCGAGGACGCCGACACGCTCACCGTCCGCACCTACACCCACCCCGCGCTGGACGGCCGGCAGGTCGTCCGGCTGGTGCCGGGCACCCTCGGGGAGGCCGAGGACCTGGCGCTGGAGTTCCTCGGTCTGGCCCGGGAGCCGGCGGCGCCAAACGTCGGCCAGGTGCGCCGCGAGACGCTGGGCTTCCCGGCCTGGGCGCTGGTGCACGACCCGGCGAACGGCCATCACGCGCTCGCCCTGGTCAAGGACGTGGAACGGCTCGCCCGGCAGGCCAAGTCCCGCCCGGGCAACGCCAAGCAGGGCTTCGAGGAGCTGGGCGTACGGCTCGGGCGGGCGGTGCCGCACTTCCTGCCGACGTTCTACGAGCAGGCCGCGCGCGCCTTCCTCCAGCACGAGAACACCACGTACGCCGCCGCGTTCTTCGGCCGGGCCCGCGAGGCCGAGCGGGTGCACGCGCTCGCGGTGGACGAGGAGCGGCAGCGGGCGGTGTTCCTGGAGTTCGCCTTCGCCGGGGCGCTGACCGTGAAGGCGCTCAGGGAGCATGTGAAGGACCTGGGCCGGCGGCTCGACCCGGCCGCGGCGTGGGCGCAGTTCCGGCAGCTGACGGTGGAGCGCTGCGCGGCCGGGATGCCGCCGTACGCCTCGCTGCCGCAGGACGCGCGCGGGCTGATCAAGGCGGCCGGGCTCGACCGGGAGACCGAGGAGCGCGCGCTCGTCGCCGATCTGCTCGCCTCGCCCGCCGTCGTCCGGGCGCCCGCGTCCTTCTGGACGGCCTACCGCCCGGCCCTGTGCGTCCTGGCCGAGGAGCGGCCCGGGGTGCGGGCGCGGCTGCTGGAGATCATGCCCGCCGGGCTCGAACGCGGCGTCGAGGGCGACGAGTTCTGGCTGGCGCTGCTGGCCGGGGCCGGCGCCGACCGGCTGCTGACGGACGAGGCGGCGGCCCGCGAGCACGGCGTGGACCCGGCCGGCTGGCTGTCCCGCTGGGCGCTGCACCGCAAGCGCGGCGGCTCGTTCGCCCACCGCTCGCCGGGCACGCTCGCGCTGGCGGCGCGGATGGCGCCGCTGCTGCGCTCCGCCGGGCGCCCGGTGGACCTGTTCGCCGGGGCCTGGGGGGCGAGCGCCCACCTCGATCTGCTGGACCTGTGCGCCGCCGAGGGCGTGCCGCTGTCGCTCCCGGCCGCCGATGCCCGGGTGCAGCTGTCGGTGACCAACTGGCTGTCGGACACCGGGGAGGGCCGCCGGGACCTGGTGGCCGTCGCGGCCGACCCGCGTCTGCGGCGCCTGCTGCACGGGGCCGTGGAGCAGGCCGGTGGCCAACGCGCCCACAACGACGACGTGTTGAAGGAGATCGCCGCCCATCCGGTGCTCTCCGACGTGCTGCGGGAGTGGCTCGACGAGGTGTCGGGGGAGTTCACCCGCGCGACCGGACTGCCCGCCGCGCGCACGGCACTCGACCGGCTGCGGCCCTTCCGGAGCGTCGCCCCGGGAGCGGGACCCGAGTCGGTCGCCCGGATCGCCGGGCATCCGCTCGCGCCCCTGCTCGGCCGCACGCTGCGCGCCGGTGTCCTGGACGAACTGGGCTGGCCCGCCCTCGAAGAGGCGCTGGACCTGCTCGACGCCCAGAGCCTGGACCCCAAGAACCACCACCCGGTCACCGTCCACGAGGCATGGCCCGCGCTGATCGTCTCCCGGGGGCACAAGGCGCTCGTCGTCGGCCCGGAGAAGATCCTCCTCGACCACGACCTGCGGCTGCCCCAGGACCTGGACCGCCATCAGCGCCCCCGGTTCCGCTACGTGGACGGGGAGTTGCTGGTCGTCTGGCGGCGCAACAACAAGCAGTGCGCCTACTGGTCGAACCGTCCTGCCGAGGTGTTCGCGCTCGGCGGCGAGCAGGTCCCGACCTGGTGGTACGGGCACGACGACCTCGCCGCCTCGATCCCGCTGCCCGGCGGCGGCCGCGCCTCCGGGGGCCGCGCCCTGCACGCCGGTGACACGGACCTCCCGCCGAGCCGTACCGTCCTCGGCGACGGCACCGGGTACTGGCGCGAGGGCAGGCAGGGTCTGCGCACGGTGTGGCTGGAGTACGACCCGGTGACCGGCGACCACGGCCGCGCCTCCCTGCCCGCGCCGCTGCGCGCCGGTGTCCGCGAGGACGCCGAGCTGGTGGCCGGGATGTGCGAGCTGCTGCCGCTGCAACCCGGCCTGGAGCAGAGCCCGTTCGGCACCGACGGCACGGTTCTGGGCCGCTGGGTGCGCACCGAGGGGGACGGCGCGGAGCGGTGCCGCACCGCCGGGGCTCCGGACGGGCGTACGGTGTCGATGCCCATGACGGACGGCTTTCCCCTGGGCGCGCTGCGGCTGCCCGGCGCCGAGCCGGTCGTCACGCGGATGCGCCAGACCGTCGCGCTGTGCGCGGGCGACGACCCCACCGGCACGGGCCGGCTGGGCACGGTCACGCTCAACGGCCCGGGCGGCGAGTTCGCCGCGGGCACCCCGCTGGTGCCCCCGCTGCCGTTCTGGCACGCCCTGCGGCCGCGCGACGAGCACGGCTCGGCCGTACTGCGCGTCGTCACCGACGAGCAGGCGGCCGAGCTGACGCGGAGCACGGCGAAGGCGCTGGCCGAGCGGCAGGAGGCCGTCAAGCGCGCCGGCGACGACAAGGCCGCGCGGGAGGCGCTGCCGTCGGAGGCCGAACTGACCCTGCGGGCGGTGCGCGAGGGGCTGCCGGGCCTCACCGACGCCCGGCTGCTCACCGGCGTGGCCTCGCTGGTCCGCTCGGCGCTGCGCCTCACGGCCTCGGCGACCGCCTTCGCCGAACCGCCCCGGGAGCGCCCCGCCCGGTCGCGCGAGCACACCGAGGGCATGTTCTGGGACTACAGCCCCGAGCACGGGGAGGACCGCACCCTGCGCGAGGCGCTGGCCGGGATCGTGAACGTGTACGGCTACTGGCACGGCGAGCAGCGCACCGCGCTGCGCCAGATCCGGGCCGTGAACCACGTCCTGTCCGGCCACGCCGCCCACGGCAAGCCGCTGACGAGCCCGGAGCGCAACGCCGCCCTCACCGGCGGCTGGCACAGCGAGACACACACCGTCCCCGGCATCGGCCTGGTGTGGCCCGGCGCCCTGGGCGCCCTGCGGGCACTCGCCTTCAGGGCCGCCTCCGTGGCCCTGACCGACGCCGCGCGCGAGGCGCTGCTCCTGCTCTTCGAGGCGGTGGGCGAGGGGCCGCTCGTCACGGGGCCCGGCACGCTGCGGGAGGTCACCCTGTCCGAGTCGGCCGACGGCTGGCTGCGGACCGGGCAGGTGCTGCGGCACGGCGGCCGCACGGTCGTGATCCTCGGCAGCCTGCGCATCGACCGGATGCGGGACCGCATCGACTGGCTGGCCCTCGACCACGATCCGTCGGGCGCGTTCGGTCCGGTCGCCCACTTCACCCTGAGCGACGAGGTCCGGCACGACCCGGGGATCTCCGGCGAGGACCTGGCCGCCGTCACACGGCTGATCCGCGCCAAGGGCGCCGCTCCCTGGCAGCCCGGGGCCCCGGAGGCGCTGACGGCCGCGACCGGCGGCGGCCTCGGCCCGCTCCAGGCGACGGCGGTGCTGGCCGCGCTCCAGCCGGAGCCCCCGGCCGGGGCACTGGCCCTCACCGGTCTGAAGATCCGCCAGTACGAGTACGGCATCGCCCGGCTCGGCACGCTCCCCGCCGAGACCCGGACCGCCCTGCTCGGCGCGCTGCTGCCGGCCGGCCCGGAGGCGCTGTGGACCTCGGGCCCGGACACCGGCGCGGCCGGACGCGTCTGGGCCGAGCGGCTCGGCTCGCTGGTCCGGATACCGGAGGACGTCGACGCCGAGCTGACCGGGCTGAACGCCGGGCACGCCGAGAACGTCCTCAACCCGTCCCGCACCCCCTGGCTGGCCCGTACGACGCGGCTGCGTCTCGGCGCGGACGGCGAACTCGGCCCGGAGGACCCGGCCGCGCTGCCCGGCGGGTCCGCCCTGTCCGGCGTGGCCGTCTCGCTCGCGGCGCTGGCGTACGTCCTGCCGTACGGCCACCCCCTGCGCGCCGCCCTGCCGGAGGGCCTGGCCGCCGTGCGGCGCCGGATGGCCGACCCGGAGCTGCTGCACGACCCGGGCGTGGCGTGGACGGACAAGGGCAAGCCCACGGGGGCGGAGGTGCGCAAGGCGTACGGGCTGCCCGCCACCGGCGGCGCCGACGCGCGGGGGCTGGTCCGGGCCGGTGACGCCCTGGTCCTGCGCCCCTGGCACTACGGGGAGGCGGTCCTGCTCCGCACGGCCGCGCTCGCCGGCCCGGACGACCCGGTGTTCGGGCTGCTCGAGGGGCTGGTCGGCCCGGATCGCGGCGACGGGCTGCGCGCGCTGAGCGCGCTCCTCGGCCCGGAGCTGGAGCGCGCGGTGGCGGCCGGTGCCGACGGTCCGCGGGGCCACGCCCAGGACCCGTCGGTCAGCGTGCCCGAGCTGGTCGCCGAGGTCGCCGCCGCGCACGGTCTCGGCGAGGACGCGGCCGTGCTCTACCTCCAGTTGCTGGCGCTGCCCGACCCGACGGACCGCAACCGGACGCGCTGGACCGGCTGGCGGCCCGGCCGGGCGAAGAAGGCGCGGACCGAACTCGTCGCGAGCGGTCTGGTCGTCGAGGCCAAGCGGCCGCGCGCCGGGCGCACCCTCTTCCTGCCGTGCGGCTGGCGGGACCTGAAGTCGCCCGCGCTGCCGGTGGAGACGTGGAAGGAGGGGCTGTACCCGGTGCCGGAGCGCCGTCGCGCCGTGCCCCTGCTGCCGGTGCCCGAGCTGTTCGCCCGCGCCTGGGAACGGGTCCGCGCGGGCGACGGACCGGCGTACGAGGAGCTGACCACCCGGGCGAACCGGAGGGGACGGCGCAGGTGAGCGCCCCCGTCCACGACGTCCACGACGTTCCCGGAGAGGGCGGCGCCGATGACCGCCCTCTCCCCCGCACCACCGCGAAGGATTCCCGCTCATGACCACCGACCTCGCCCCCGGCGCGGCACGCCAGATCGTCCCGCCGGAGGACCGGTTCGCCGCCGAACTCGCCTTCCTCGCCGCGCACGACACCGGACCGCGCCCGCCGGCCTGGCGGCTGACGCCCCGCGCCGTCGTCACCTTCGTGATGGGCAGCGACGGGCGCGCCCTCGCGCTGCCGGCCGACGCGGTGGTCCCGCCCGGGGTGCCCCGACGGCTGGAGATCACGGGCAAGTTCGTGGGTGACCGCGCGCTGGTGGAGCGGTGTGTCGTCACACTCGCCGGGGAGCGCGGGCTGCTGCTCGTCGGTGAGCCGGGCACCGCCAAGTCGATGCTGTCCGAGCTGCTGTCGGCCGCCGTGTGCGGCACCAGCGGGCTGACGGTGCAGGGCACGGCGGGGACGACCGAGGACCAGCTCAAGTACGGCTGGAACTACGCCCTGTTGCTCGCCCAGGGGCCCAGCCGGCAGGCGCTGGTGCCCTCGCCGGTGCTCACCGCGATGACGCGCGGGGCGATCGCGCGCGTGGAGGAGGTCACCCGCTGTCTGCCCGAGGTGCAGGACGCGCTGGTGTCGCTGCTCTCCGAGCGCCGCATGGCCGTACCCGAACTGGCGGGCGGCGAGGACGCGTTGGCGCACGCGGCACCCGGCTTCAACCTGATCGCCACCGCCAACCTGCGGGACAAGGGCGTCTCGGAGATGTCCGCCGCGCTCAAGCGCCGCTTCAACTTCGAGACGGTGGGCCCGATTTCCGACCTCGACGCCGAGACCGCGCTGGTGCGCGGCCAGGCCCGGGCGGCGGTCGAGCGTTCGGGCGCGCCCTTCCAGGTGGACGACGCGGTACTGGAGGCCCTGGTCACCGCGTTCCGGGACCTGCGCGAGGGACGGTCGGCGGAGGGCTGGGAGGTGGAGCGGCCCTCCACCGTGATGAGCACGGCCGAGGCGGTGTCCGTCGCGGGCGCGCTCGGGCTGGCCGCCGTCTACTTCCCCGGGGACCGTGACGTGCTCGGCCTGCTGCCGGGTCACCTCCTCGGTGTCGTACGCAAGGACGACCCGGCCGACGCGGCCCGGCTGCGCGGCTACTGGGACGGTCCGGTACGGCGCCGGGCCGAGCAGGGTTCCGCCACCTGGCGCACCCTGTGGGACCTGCGCACGGTACTGGAGGGCTGAGCACCGTGTCCCACGCATCCCCCGAGGCGGCGGTGGCCGCCCTGACCGACCCGGCGGCGCCGTATCTCATCGGGGTACGGCACCACGCGCCCTCGCTGGCGGCGGCCGTACCGGCGCTGCTGGACGCCGCGAAACCGGACGTGGTGCTCGTGGAGCTGCCCGCCGAGCTGGAGGAGTGGCTGCCGTGGCTCGCGCATGAGGAGACGCGGGCGCCGGTCGCGCTGGCGGCGGCGCCGGGGTCGGGGTCGGCGAGGGGAGACGTGGGGCCCGCTTTCTACCCCTTCGCGGACTTCTCGCCCGAGCTGGCGGCGGTGCGGTGGGCGGCCCGGCGCGGGGTGCCGGTGCTCACCTGCGATCTGCCGCTGGCGGACCGGGCGTGGGCGGGCGGGGAGACGGCACGGCGGGCGGCCTCCGCCCCCGGCATCACCGCCGCCCTCCGCTCCCGGCTCACCGGGCGACCGGACGACGACCTGTGGGACCGGCTGGTGGAGGCCGCCGCGCCCGGTTCCCCGCCGGAGGCGCTGCGGCGCGCGGCGCTGCTGACGGGGTGGGCGCTGCGCGAGGAGGCCGCGGCTTCGGGCGGGGTGCCGGAGCTGGACCTGCGCAGGGAGAGCTGGATGCGGTCCCGGCTGGCCGCCGCCACGGCCGACGGGAAGCGGGCGGCGGTGGTCGTGGGCGCCTTCCACGCTCCGGCGCTGCTCGACCCGACGCTGCCCGGCCCGGTGCCACTCGACTCGACGCTGCCCGGCCCGGTGCCGCTCGCCCCGGCCGAGGGCTCGGGTTCACGCCCCTCCCCGGCCCCGGCCCCGGCCTGGACGACCTCCCTCATCCCCTACACCTACGCCCTGCTGGACGAGCGCTCCGGTTACCCCGCCGGTATCCGCGACCCCGAGTGGCAGCACCTGGTGCTCGACGCGGCCGGCGATCCCTCCGCCCTGACGGACGCGCTGACCGGCGCCGCGGTGCGGATCTGCGCCGAACTGCGGGCGCTCGGGCATCCGTCGGGGCCCGCCGACGCACGGGAGATCACCCGTCTCGCCGGTGACCTGGCCCGGCTGCGGGGGCTGCCCGCGGCGGGCCGGGGCGAACTGGTGGAGGCGGTGCAGACGGTGCTCGCGCAGGGCGAGCCGTACGGGCGTGGGCGGGCCGTGGCGCGGGCGATGGAACGCGTGCTCGTCGGCACACGTGCCGGGCGCCCGGCGCCGGACGCGCCCCGCAGCGGCCTCGCGCCCGCCGTGGAGGCGGAGTTGGCGGAGCTGGGCCTGCCCGGCCCGGCCGACCCGGGCACCACCCGCGACCTGCGCCTGGACCCGCTCCGCTCGGCGCTGGACGCCCGCCGGGAGGTGCTGCTGCGCCGGCTGACGGTGTGCGGGGTGCCGTACGCCGAGCCCAAGGAGGTCGGCGCGGCCGGTGGCGGCGAGGCGCTGACCTCCCGCTGGGAGGTGCGCTGGACGCCCGCCACGGCGGCCGTGCTGAACGCGGCCGGGGTCCGGGGCGTCACCTCGGCCCAGGCCGCCGAGGGGCTGCTGCGCGAGCGGCTGCGCGCGGAGCGGGAGGAGGGCGGCCCCTCGGCGGCCCAGGCGCTGCGGGGCCTTGAGGAGGCGGCCCGGTGCGGACTCCCGGCGCTCACCGAGGAGCGGGTGGAGGACATCGCGTCGGTGCTGCCGGACTCCGGTACGCTGCCCGAACTCCTGGCCGGACTGGCCCTGTTGGACCGTCTGCGGGCCGGTCATCTCGCCGGTTCGGGTGCGCCGGACGACGATATGAGGGCGCGCTTGGCGGAGGTCGCCGAGCTGCTGACCTCGGCGGCCGTGCGCCAGGTCGACGGTCTCACCGGCTCCGACGACCCGGCCGACGCCCGCGCCCTGCTCGAACTCGCCCACCGCGCCGACGTGTTCGGCGGCATCCGGCTCGCCGACGCGCTCGCCCGGCTGGCCCGCGAGGGCTCGCCGCTGATGCGCGGGGCGGCCGGGGCCGTACGGGTGCTGCTGGGGCACGAGGAGCCGCGGGCCCTGGGCGACCGGGTGGCGTCCTGGGTGGACGGCGCGACCGACACCACGAGCCGCACGGCGCTCACCGACCGGCTGACCGGGCTGCTCACCGCCGCCGGACCCCTGCTGGAGTCGGCGGCTCCCGCGCTGGAGCCGCTGCTGAACCGGGTGTCGGGTCTGTCCGACGAGGACTTCCTCTCCCGTCTCCCGGCCCTGCGCGGCGGCTTCGACACGCTGAGCCCGGCGGCGCGCGAGCGGCTGCTGTCGACCGTGGAGGAGCGGCTGGGTGTGCGGCGCCTCGCGGACACGGGCGCCGTCGATCCGGTGGCGCTGGCGAGGTGGACGCGGGCGGATCTGGCGGCGCGGGAGGCGCTGGCGGCGGTGGGGCTGCTGCCGGAGACGGTCGCCGGGCCCGGTCCGGAGACCCCCGGTCCGTCCGGTGAGCCGGCCCCGGCCTTCGCCGGACAGCTCGCCCCGGCCGACCGGTGGCGACTGGTGCTGGGCCGCCGCCGCGACCAACTGCCGCCTTCGGCACGCCGGTTGGCGACCGCGCTGGACGAGCTGTACGGCACGGGACGCGGCGAGGGCAGCCGGGGCGATCTCACCGGAGCCGGATCGGGTTCGGGGTCCGGCGGTGGCCGGGAGGCGCCGTATCCCGGGGTGCGGGAGTGGTCGGAGGAGCTGGCGGCGCTGTTCGGTCCGGGTGTCCGGGAGGAGGTGCTCGCGGCGGCCGCGGCGACGGGCCGGACGGATGTCTTCACGGAACTCGACGCGGAGAGCGTCCGACCCTCGGTGGACCTGCTCCGCTCGGTGCTGCGGCACGCGGGCGGCCTGCCCGAGGCGCGGCTCGCGACGCTGCGGCCGCTGGTACGGCGCCTGGTGGAGGCGCTGACCCGGGAGCTGGCCACCCGGCTGCGCCCCGCGCTGCACGGCACCGCGCTGCCCCGGCCGAGCCGGCGCCCCGGCGGCGGTCTCGATCTGCCCCGGACGCTGCGGGCCAACCTGGCCACGGCGCGCCGGGCCCCGGACGGCACGGTGACGGTGATCCCCGAGCGGCCGGTGTTCCGTACCCGGGCCCGCAAGGCGGCCGACTGGCGGCTGATCCTGGTCACGGACGTGTCGGGCTCCATGGAGGCGTCCACGATCTGGGCGGCGCTCACCGCCTCCGTGCTGGCCGGGGTGCCCACCCTGTCCACGCACTTCCTGGCCTTCTCCACCGAGGTGATCGACCTGACCGGCCGGGTGGAGGACCCGCTGTCGCTGCTGCTGGAGGTGAGCGTCGGCGGCGGTACGCACATCGCGGCGGGGCTGCGGCACGCGCGCGAGCTGGTCACCGTGCCCTCGCGGACGCTCGTCGTGCTGATCAGCGACTTCGAGGAGGGCTACCCGCTCGGCGGACTGCTGGGCGAGGTACGCGCACTGGTCGGCGCGGGCTGCCATGTACTGGGCTGCGCGAGCCTGGACGACGCGGGCCGCCCGCGCTACTCGACCGGCGTGGCGGGCCGGCTGGTCGAGGCGGGGATGCCGGTGGCCGCCCTCAGCCCCCTCGAACTCGCCCGCTGGATTGGGGAGAAGATCGCATGAGCACCCAACTGCCGCCCGTCGCACCGGAGGTGACCGCCGCACTGGTCGAGGCGCTCTCTCCCCGGCTGCGCAAGCGCCTGGACGCGGGGATCGCCAAGCTGGCGGACCGCCCGGTGGACCGCGAGGGCGACACCGTACGCATCGCCGTCGACGACAGCACGTACGTCGAACTCCATGCGCCCGGCGGCACGGTGACGACTCCGGACGCGGTCCGCTGCGGGTGCCTGCTGGCGCCGGACTGTCTGCACCGGGCGGCAGCCGCGTCGTCGGCACCGGTGGCGGATGCCGAACCGGCTTTTGACGAGGGGGCGTTGGCCGAGGAACCGACGCAGCCCTCGGGCTTCGAGGCGCCCGCGCCGGAGCCCGAGCGGCCGACTCCCGCACAGCTCACCGCCGTACGCGCCGTATGGAGCGCGGCGGCCGCCGTGCTCGACGCGGGCGCCGACGGCTGCGGGGCCGTCCTCCAGGCGGAGTTGCTGCGCGCCGCCCACACCGCGCGCCTGGCCGGTCTGCACCGTGTCGCCGCAGCGTCGTCCTCGGTGGTCACGGCGGTACGCGCGGCCCGCTCGGCCGACCCGTCCTACCGGCTGGCGGACCTCGTCGCTGCCCTCGGCGACGTCCTCGCGGTGTCCCACCGCCTGCCGTCCGCCGAGGGGGAGGAAGTGGCCGCCCTGCGTGGCACCGCGCGGCAGCCGTACCGCCCGGACGGCTCGCTGCGGCTGTACGGCCTGTTCACCGAGCCGGTGCTCACGGCCAACGGCTACGCGGGCGTGGTGACGTGGACGGCCGACGCGAGCGGCAGGCTCTACCAGGTGCCGGACGTGGCGCCCGGCGGCGCGGCCCGCGCGGTGGGCGCCGCCGACCGCGCGGTGCGCCTCGGCGACACGGCTCTCACCCACCGCGAACTGTCCCGGGCGGGGCTCGCGGTCTCCGGCGCGACGGTCTCCCCCAGCGGCCGGCTCGGCGCGGGCGCCAAGGTGCGCGCGGTACGCGCCCCCGGCGTCGACTGGCGCGCGGACCCCCTGGACCGGCTCTGGCGCGTCCCCCTCGGGGAGCAGCTGACCCGCGCCCTGGCGCCCGGCTCCCCCGGGCTGCTCTTCCTGGAGGTGACCTTCACGGGCACGGCCCCCGAGTCGGCGGGCGACTGCCTGCTGGCCGCCTCGGACGGCGTCACCCTCCGCCTGACCGCCGCCCACGACAACCCCTCCCTCCCCCACCGCGACAATCTCCGCCTCCTGGCCGCCGCCACGGGCACCCCCCTCCGCGTCATCGCCCGCCTCACCCCGGCCTCCCACCCCCGGGCCACCCTCCTGGCGACGGAACACCCGGCCGTCCCGGGCACGCACGTGGACGTGGGCCTGGACCGCCTGCAAAAGGCCGACCTGCCACCCCACACCCCGCTCCCGCACCCCACGCCCCCGGCCGACGAACCCCCCGTCCACCTCCTCCTCCGCCGCGTCCACCAGGCCACCGCGGGCGGCCGCCGCGCCCTGGCCCACCCCGGCACCGGCACTGCCACCGACCCCCGTCACCTCACCGCCCACGGCCTCCCGACGGCCGCGGCCCTCCTGACGGAGCTGCACTCCTCGGCGACGACCCGCTCCCGCGACGCGTTCGGGCGCCTGCTGCCGGCCGACCCGACGCGTTTCACGGAGGCGTGGCTGAAGGCGCGGGAGTACACGGTGGCGCTGGACAGGGCGTTGTGTGTGGCGGGCTGGAGCGCGTAACGGACGGTAAACCGCTCGACAACCCCGGACCGACCCGGAAAAGTACCCCGCCGTGACGAGCAGCGAACTGTGGAGCCGTGCCACCGCCGAGCGGTACGACGCGGAGGACGCCGAGATGTTCTCCGCCGCCGTACTCGACCCGGCCCTCGCCTTCCTGGCCGAACTGGCGGGTGAGGGAGCGGCGTTGGAGTTCGCCATCGGGACCGGGCGCGTCGGTGTGCCGCTGCGGGAGCGCGGGATTCCCGTGACCGGCGTCGAACTGTCCGCGCCCATGGCGGCCGTACTGCGCCGCAAGGTGGACGAGGAGACCCTGCCGGTGGTCATCGGGGACATGGCGACCACGGTCGTGCCGGGCGAGTTCACCCTGGTCTACCTCGTCTACAACACGATCTCCAACCTGCTCACCCAGGACGAGCAGGTGGAGTGCTTCCGCAACGCCGCGCGCCATCTGGCGCCCGGCGGCCGCTTCGTCATCGAACTCAACGTGCCCCCGCTGCGGCTCCTGCCGCCCGGCGCGGCCGCCGTACCGTTCGACGTGTCGGACCGGCACCTCGGCTTCGACACGTTCGACCTGGCCGAGCAGATCCTCGTCTCGCACCATCTGACCCGCGACGGCGAGGACGGCCGCTACCGCCGCGACGCCTCCCGGCACCGCTACGCCTGGCCGGCCGAGCTGGACCTGATGGCACGGCTCGCCGGGCTCGCACTGGAGCGGCGCGTGGCGGACTGGGACGGGACGCCGTTCACGGACGACTCCCCGAAACACGTCTCCGTCTGGCGCAAGCCGGTCTGACCCGGCCGTCGTCGCTCAGAGGGGCAGCACGGGCCGGGTGGAGAAGTCCTCCCACATGTCCTCGCCGTCCTCGCCGTGGACGAAGTCGGCCATGGAGGGATTGCGGTTGGCGGTGGCGAGCGGCAGCCAGCCCAGGAACGTCCCGTATCCGCCGCACACCGACTCGCCCCCGTCCCCGCCGTGCACGGCACCGGGGTCCTGGCTCAGCTCGGCGGAGTACGTGTCGTCAGCGATGCGCAGACCGAAGGCGTTGCGGTCGTTGTGCGGGCCGGTGCTGTCGCCGTACGGGACCCGGTCGAGCGGGCACGCGTCGCCCCATCGGAACAGCGTGCCCGCCCCGGCCCCGCAGGCGTGCTCCCACTCGTCGGCGCTGGGCAGCCGCAGCCCGCGCGCGGCGAGCGCGTCCGGCAGGTCGGCGGGCGGCTCGGTCAGCGCCTCGGCCTCGACGGCCATCAGGACGGTCGGCACGGTGACGGTCCGCCGGGGGCTGAGCACCCGCGCGAGGTGGGCGCGCAGATCGGGACCGTACGCGAGCCCCTGCGCCAGGCTCTCGGCGTGGTCGGCCTCCTGCTCCGCCGTGGGCTGCCAGGCGGCCAGGTCGAAACCGACCACGACCCGGCCCCCGGGTATCAGCGCGAACTCCTGCCCGTCCCGCTCGACGAGCACCCGATGCCACGGTCCACCGAGGTGCTCGCCGACCCCGACCTCGCTCACCGATCCCCCGACCCGCCGCGCCGTCTCCTCGGCCAACCGCCGCGCCGTGGACGCGTCGAGGGACCGCCACCCGGCGAAATCAAGATCATCGAGAGTCATGAGGCGGAGTCTCCCACGCGGGTCCTACGCCGCCTTCTTCCCCACCAGCCGATCCAAGTGGGCCAGCACCCCCGCGTTGAACTTGTGCACCGCTTCGTCGATGCTGCGGATGAAGCCCGCCTCCGTGTTGCCCCGCTGAGCGCCCATGCTCCTGAAGAGCGAGAGCCGGAAGCCGGTGATCTTCACGCCGCTCTTGGGCAGCATGTCGCCCGGCTCGGGGCGCAGGCGTTCCAGGGTGCCGCGCGGGCCGCCGGTCTCGCCCTCGACCAGGGTCTCGATGTGCAGGTCGGCGGGTGCCTCCGCCAGTTCGCGGACGATGCGCTTGGCCCAGGAGAGCGGGTAGCCCTGTGCGGGGGCCGGGATGTCGATGGAGGTGCGGATCTTCGTGGTGCGCAGGTCGGCCGTCACCCCGAGTACGCCCGTGACGCCCTCGATCCGCAGCTCCGCCTGCAACTTGCCGTCCTGGCACAGCTGGTCGGCCATACGGGAGCGCCGGGCCACCGCGTCCGTGCCGCGCCGGGCGCGCTGGACGGGGAGGACCTTCAGACCGAGTTCGCCGCCGAGGCCCAGCGACACCTGGCGCACCAGCCGCTCCCAGCTCTCGACGGTCTCCAGCGCCCGGGGGTCGCCCTGGCAGAGCGTCTCGTCCTGGATGCCGCTGCGCACGGGCACCCAGGCGGGGCCCATGTTCTGGAAGCCGTGGCAGCCGGAGTTCTCGTGGAGGAGATAGTGCAGGAGTTCCTCAAGGAGCCAGGCGTGGGCCGGATTCGCCACGCCCTCGTGCCGGATCAGCAGCTGCGCCTGGTGCGCCACCTCGGCCCAGGACAGATGCCACAGGCTGACCTTGTTCTTGCGCCGCCGGTCGATCTTCACCTCGACCAGCGGACTGCCCTCAAGCGCCACGTCGTTGGAGAGCGTGATGACCGCCTCGTACCCCCGCCGCGCCGCGATGTCGGCGTACGCCTGCACCTGTTCGGCCTTGAGCGGGTTGCCGTTCGTCTTGGTCTCCACGAGCGCGGTCCACAGCTTGCCCGCGCGCTCCACCCGGATCACGCCGTCCGGGCGCCGGGGCGTGTCGCCGTGCGGCAGCGACACCTCGGTGAAGGTCTCCATCCGTCCGGCGGGAGCACCGAACCCGGCGGTGAGCCGGCGCCCGAACTCCGGGACCTGCGCCATCACGGCCAGGAGCACGGAGGTGGCCCGCATCTCCCGGTCCCGGTCGCTCTTCAGCGCGGAGACGGGGAAGAGCCGGGCACCGCGCCACGCGTCGTTCTCCGCGAGGGACTTCTTCAGGGTCGCGGGGAGGGTGACCTTCTTCTTGGCGGTCCGGGGGCGCGTCTTTCGCTGGGCCGGTACGGCTTCGGCGGCGGACGTACGCGGGGCCGGGACGGCGGCCACGGCGGGCGTACCGGGGTCGTCCGCCGGCGTCGGCGCGGTGACCTGCTCGACCGCCGGCTCACCGGCCTCCTCGGCCGCCGTTTCGGCCCCCTCCGCACGCGCGTCGTCCACCACCTCGGCGTGCCCGGCATCGTCCTCGATGTCGACCCCGTGATCGGACGCCAGCGCCGCGAACCCCGCCTCGTACCCCTGCCCGACCGCGCGGAACTTCCACTCCTCGCCGCGCCGGTACAGCTCGCCGAAGATCAGCGCGCTGACTCCGCCCGCGTCCCCGACCTCGTACGTCAGCAGCGGCTCGCCCGAGCCGTCGCTCAACGTCAGCCGCAGGTTCTCCAGTTCGTCGAAGCGGGCCGACTCGTACCGGCTGGCCGCGACGAGGATCGTGGCGACGTCGTCCGGGAGTGCCTTGAGGTCGAAGCCGATCCGGTCCTCGCTGCCCTCTCCCACCGGGGTCTTGCCGAGCAGCTGCACGCTTCCGTCCGGCGCGCAGGGGTTGTTGTAGAAGTAGAAGTCGGTGTCGCCGCGCACCTTGCCGTTCTCGTCCAGCAGGAGCACGGAGACGTCCGCGTCGCCCTCACCGGTCGGACTCACCCACCCCAGGCTGACCACCACCGACTCGACGTCGCCGTCCGTCAGGCCGCCCAGAACGACGTTGGCGCCCTTGGTCATCTCGTACACACGGCCTCCCGACCGGTCACCAGGCAGAAGGAACCCCCCGCCCTCACCGAACGCTCGTGTGGAGATTCGGTGCACCTGATGTGAACACCATGACTCTAGCGATCAACGGGGAAAGTCACCCCAAGGAGACGCGAACCCGCACGAGCGGGCCGGGGCCGGAGGCTCAGGCCCGCTTTCCCTCGCCCTGGGTCGCCTGGAGGTCGGCGAGGAGTTCGGCCTGGCCCGCGAGGACGCCCGAGAGGATGGTCCGGGCCACACGCAGCAGCTCCGCGACATGCGGGCTGGTGAGGGAGTAGTAGACGTTCGAGCCCTCCTTGCGCGTCCTGACCAGGTTGGCCCGGCGCAGGACGGCCAGTTGCTGGGAGAGGCTGGCGGGCTCGATGCCGACCTCGGGCAGCATCTCGGCGACCGCGTGCTCGCGCTCGCTCAGCAGCTCCAGGACCCGGATGCGAGCGGGGTGGCCCAGGGTTTTGAAGAACTCCGCCTTGAGCTGGTACAGCGGCGTACTCACCGGGCCGTCTCCCTTTCCGCGCGGCGGCACGACGACGCCGGTCGCGCTCCGGCGCCTCGCGTCCGGCCATTCCTCAACACCATGCGTCCCATCCTCGCGTGCGGCGGCGGCCCGGCCGAATCCACGTCGACGACGGGAGCCACCGGTCGCGGCGGCGATGACCTCGTGAATTGCCGAGATTAGCAAGTCTTCGACACGGCGGACCGGCCCGTATTCCGGCCGATGTACGCCGACACCGCCCTCAGAGCGGAAGCGTGACCCAGATGCTCTTGCCGCCCCCGTCGTCGTCGGCCCGGACGGCGGCGCTGCCGCCCAGGCCGAGCGTCAGTTCCATGACCGTGGCCAGACCGCCCGTACTCGCGGCCAGCCCCGGCCCGTCGAGCCGGGGCCGGTGGGGATGACGGTCGTGGACGACGAGGGCGACCCGGTCGGGGGCGGCCGCGTAGACCACCGTGACCTGCGGGGACAGTACGGCGGCGTGCCGCACGCTGTTGGTCACCAGCTCGCTCACGATCAGCAGGGCGGGGTCGACGGCCGGGTGGCGCGGTCCGATGCCCCACTCGGCCAGCGCCTGCTCGGCGGTCTGCCGGGCGAGGCGTACGGCGGAGGGTTCCGTGGGCAGCGTGAGCACGTGCCGGTGGGGCAAGGAGTTCAGCTCGGTGAACATCACGCCTCCACCGGGCGGGGTGCCGGGGTGGTTCCCGCGCGCGGGGCGGGCAGCACTCCGGTGCGTTCCAGGTGCTCGCGGGCGCCCCGGATCGCGTCGGGGGTGGTGGCGTACTCGCGGCCCTCGTCCCGCAGCAGCTCCAGTAGGCCCACGGACGCGAGCACCCGGCGCTGACCGGGCCGTACCCCGGAGGCCAGGACGCGGATGCCGCGCCGCTGAAGCTTCTCCACCGCGTCCTTGAGGACGAGCACGCCGGTGGCGTCCATGGTCGACACCCGCGACATGCGCAGGATGACGACGCGTACGTCCGCGACCTCGGCCAGCTCCAGCAGGAAGCGGTGGGCGGCGGCGAAGAACAGCGGACCGTCGATGCGGTACGCCACGATGTGCTCGGCGAGCAGGGCGTGTTCCTCGGCGCTGTGGTCGGCCCGGTCGAGCGGCACCCGTTCGCAGCGGGCCTGCTTCGCGACGGCGCGCAGCGCGAGCACCCCGGCGACGGCGAGGCCGATGACGACGGCGTAGACGAGGTCGAGGGCGACGGTCGCGACGGCGGTCAGGACGAGCACCAGCGCGTCGGAGCGGGTGGCCCTGACCATGGCCCGCAGCGCGCCGGTCTCCACCATGCGGATCGCCGTGGCCAGCAGGACTCCGGCGAGCGCGGCCAGCGGGATCTTCGAGACGAGCGGCGCGGCGGCGAAGACGATCACGGCGAGGACGGCGGCGTGGGTGAGGGCGGCGAGCCGGGAGCCCGCGCCGGTGCGGACGTTGACCGCCGTGCGCGCGATGGCGCCGGTGGCCGGTACGCCGCCGAACAGCGGGGCGGCGATGTTGGCGAGGCCCTGCCCGAGCAGTTCGCGGTCGGGGTCGTGCCGCTGCCCGACCGTCATGCCGTCGGCCACCGAGGCGGACAGCAGCGACTCCAGCGCGGCGAGGGCGGCGACCGCCACGGCGGGGCCGAGCAGGCCGCCGAGCGAGCCGAGGTCGAGGAAGGACAGCGAGGGCAGGGGCAGACCGGCCGGCAGTTCGCCGATCGGCTTGGCGTCGTGGAATCCGCCGGCCTGGGCCACGATCGTCGCCGCGATCACGGCGACGATCGAGAAGGGCACGGTCGGCCGCCACCGCGCGCCCACGAGCATCACGGCGGCCACCGCGACGGCGAACCCGGCCGCCGTCCAGTTCGGGTCCTTCGCGAACTCCTCCGCCGCGCGCCAGGTCACGACGAGCACGCGGTCGCCCTCGGGCTTGGCCACGCCCAGGGCGTTGGGGAGCTGCTGCAGGGCGATCACGCAGGCGATGCCGAGGGTGAACCCCTCGACGACCGGCGCGGGAACGTACCGCATGTACTTCCCGGCCCGCAGCAGGGCCAGCCCGACGAGCATGACGCCCGCCATGAGGCCGACGGTGAGCACCCCGGTCGGGCCGTACCGGCCCGCGATCGGCACGAGGACCACGGTCATCGCGCCGGTGGGCCCGGACACCTGGAGGTTGGACCCGCCGAAGACCGCCGCCACGGCGCCGGCGACGACGGCGGTCGCGAGCCCCGCCTCGGCACCGAGCCCGGAGGAGACCCCGAAGCCCAGCGCCAGCGGGAGCGCGACGACGGCCACGGTGAGCCCGGCGAGCAGATCCCGGCGCGGGTCGCGCCGCATCTGGGCCACGTCACCCCGGCCGGGCAGCAGCGCGGCGAGGGAGGCCCACAGACGGGCGGCCCTGGCCGGGGACAGCGGTACGGACACGGACTTCTCGGCTTCCTGCCTGCGGACACAACCAGGACAGCATCTAAGCAATTGCGAAATTCTGCAATTCCTCAAGAGACGAGGGCCGTGGCGACCCCCGCCGAAGGGGGAGTCCGTGTCCGTCCGGACTCAGGCCTTCTTGACCACGCTCGACTTCAGCTGCATCGCACCGAACCCGTCGACCTTGCAGTCGATGTCGTGCCCGTCGACCCCGTCGACCAGCCTGATGTTCCGCACCTTGGTACCGGCCTTGATCCCGGACGGACTGCCCTTGACCTTGAGCGCCTTCACGACCACGACACTGTCGCCGTCGCGCAGCACATTGCCGACGGCGTCCTTGACGACGCGCTCACCGCCCTCGGCACCGGCGTCCCCGGGCTCCCACTCATGGGCGCACTCGGGACACACCACCAGGGCGTTCATCTCGTAGGTGTACTCGCAGGAGCACTTCGGACAGGGAGGAGGATTCTCAAGCATCCGACCAGCCTATCCGCCCCGGAGCCGCCCCTTCCGCCCCGAGTTCCGGGCGCGCTCGCCGTCAGCCCGGCGGTTCAGTGAGCGCACTCGCCCGAGCCGACGAGTTCGGGTTCACCACTGTTCCCCTCGTAGACGGCGACGGACCAGCGGGTGTAGTCCCAGGCCCGGTTGACGCGGTACTCGGCGGTCAGCTTCCGGCACAGGACGGTGGAGGCGGCGTCCTGGAAATTGGCCCGCTGGGCCCGGCCCATGAGTCCCCCGCTGGCGTCCCGCGCCCATACGTACGCGGCCCCCTCGACCGGGTCGAAGCCGAGGTCGATCGTGTCGTCCGCGGCAAGGGGCGCGAGGCCGTCGTCCTGGGCGGTCCTGGTCTTCCAGTCGGCGGTGATGGCCTTGTCGGCGGCGTCGGCGACGCGGATCTCGGCCTTGTCGCCGCTCGGTATCGCGGCGGTCGCGATGCCGGACGCGTCGCCCTGCCACTGGCCGGCGATCACGTTGTGGCACCCGTCGGTGGCCTCGCCGAAGCCGAGGACGCCCGGTTCGAGGTCGCCGTCGACGTTCCTCCAGGAGATGACGAAGCGCCCGTAGGGCCAGGTGGTGGGGTGGTCCGCGAGCCGGTACGCGAGGGCGGTGCAGGCCGCCATGTCCGCGGCCCGGCGGAACACCTCCTGGTCGTCCTCGGGGATCTGGGAGACCGGACCGCCGGTCACCATCACGGTCTGCGCCCGCTTGTTGAACGTGACCGTGGGTGTCATGAAGGCCATGTCCTTGGTGGCGAGCATGGCCGTCATGCGGTCCCGTATCGCTTTGTCGACGCCCTTCTCCTCCGGGGTGCTCGCGACGGTGCTCGCCCGCCACTCCTCGGGCGTCGGTTCGGTCGTCTCGCCCGCCCGCGTGAAGGCCGGGTCGGCCACGCCCGCCAGCGGATCCGACGGGACGACGGCATCGCGCGGATCGGCCGACGCCGTACTCGTACCCCCCGGTCCGCCGGCGCGTGCCGGTGAGGCGGGGGCGTTCGGGCGCGCGGCCGTGGACGCGCCGTGCCCGCCCGGAGAGCGCCCGGCCACGCCGGTCCTGGCCGGGGTGGCGCCGTCACCGTTGCCGCGGAAGGCGAAGGCGGTCCCGGCGGCGACGCCCCCGGCCACGGCCGCGGCGACGAGGACGGCCAGGACGGCGCGCCTGCGGGAGGGCGGGGTCGGCGCGTGCCAGGCCGGGTCGTCCAGCGTGGGCATGTCCCACTCGTTCATGACGAGTTCGCCCACCCGGGTGGGCTCCAGCCCTCCGTCGCCGAGGACCCGGGTGGCCTGCGCGGCCAGGAGCCTCGAACACGCCTCCTCCGCCTCGGCCGCGGTCGTCCGCTCGGAGGGGTCCTTCGCCAGAGCCCTTTCCAGGATCTCCCGCAGTTCCCCGGGGACCCCGGCGAGATCCGGCTCGCCCGACATGACGCGGAAGGCGACCGCGTCCGGCGCACCGGTGCCGAACGGCAGGCGGCCGGTGGCGGCGTAGGCGACGAGCGCGCCCCAGGCGAACACGTCGCCCTCGGGCCCGGCCGTACTGGAGCGGTAGTACTCCGGACTGATCCAGCCCGGGGTGCCGGTCATGACACCGGTGCGCGTGACGCTGGTGCCGTCGGAGGCGCGGGCGATACCGAAGTCCAGCACCCGGGGCCCGGCGGGGGTGAGGATGACGTTCTGCGGCTTCACGTCCCGGTGGACGACGCCGGCCTCGTGGATGGCGGCCAGGGCCTGCGCGGTCCCGGTCGCAAAGGCGTAGAGGGTGCCGTCGGCGAGCGCACCGTGGCCCGCCAGATGCTGGTTGAGGGTCGGACCGGGGGCATAGGCGGTCGCCAGCCACGGCTCGGCGGCCTCGGTGTCCGCGGCGAGGAGCGGCACGAGGCACGGACCCTTCACCCGGGCGGAGAGCTGGACCTCCCGGCGGAACCGCGCCCGGAACTCCGGGTCCTCCGCCTGCGCGGGGTGGATCACCTTGACCGCGACCCGGAGCCCGTCGGCGGCAAGACCGGCGTGCACGACACCCATGCCTCCCGAACCGAGACGTCCGATGATCCGGTACGGGCCGACGCGGGAGGGATCACCGGCTCGGCCAGGCTGAATCCGTCCCCCAGATCCGGCAACGCTCACTGACAGTCCGTTCCTTGATGTGTCGTGGGCGGCCGGGCGGTTGAGCGGACCATCGCCTCAACCGCCTGGCCTTCTTCAGCGATGAAAGCGCCTGTGTGACAGGTGAAGGAACTGTGAGGTTGTCTCGATCCGGCGAAAGTCACATGATCGTGACAACCCTCCCCCATGGCGGGGTGCCGACGACGCGTGCGAGGGCCGTTGTCAGTGGCATGCGCCACGATGGGCTCCGCACGAAGACGTCCTTGGGGGATGCGCATGACCACTGAAGAGCCGCGTTCCGGGCTGCCCATTCCGTTTCTCCTCACGCTCGCCGCGGAGGCGAGCCCGGACTCACCGCCGGTTCGCATGGCAGTGGAGAAGGTCCGGGATCTGCCGCCGGGTGACGCCCGCGACGACCTCCTGCTGGCTCTTCTCCGAGGGGCGCTGCGTGACACGGCTCCCGAGTGGATCCTCAAGGAGGCCGTGGAGAGCGACGTGGCCAAGGATGCCTCTGCGTACCTGGGCGCGCGTCTGCCCCTCGCCACCGTGGTGCTCGCGCACCCGTCGTGCTCCGACGCCTTGCGCACGGAGACGCTGCGGCGCTGCTCGGCACCGCAGCTGGCGGGCCTCGGCCACTCTCGCTGCGGCGACGTACTGGCGCGGGCGATCGTCACGGAACTGGAGAGCCGGGGACCGCACGGGCAGCCCATGACCCCCGCACTCCTCGAAGAGCCCACCGCGCCTCAGCTCGTCCTGCGCGAGACGGATCTGCACGACGTGGTGTTCACCGGCGCCCTGGATCTGCTGCCGACAGTCCCGCGCCTGGGGATCGAGGACAAGACGGACGGCGACGACATCCTGGCCCGGATGAAGCAACGCCGCGCCGCGACCAGCGCTTTCAGGACGATGTGGGAGCAGCTGGTGACCCTGCACACCCGCCGTCACCGGCACCTCGTCGCATGGGCTCCGGACGACTTCACGAAGCACGTCATACGCGACCATCTCCTGGGCGCCGCCCCCTGGGACGTCGAACCGTCCCTGCTGGAAGAGGCCGCCCGGGATCACCTTGCCGAGTTCACCGCCGACGAGTTGATCACCCGCATGTGCCTCATGGCGCGGGAGGGCGTGGCCCCGGACGAAGTCCGTTCCCGGCTCGCCCCCGAACTGGACATGCTCGCACCCCGGCAGCGCGAGTACGTCGAGGACATCTTCGACATGGGGAAGGACGAGCTGAAGTACGTTCTTCGCTCGGCGGTCGACTGGGTCGAATCCGCCGCAGCCGGGCCATGGCGCCACCTCCTCGCCCCCTCCCGGGCGAAGACCCGCTACGGCGAACCGCACACCTGGCTCGCGTCCGACGAACTCCTCGTCCCCCTCGGCCGTCTCTTCGCGGACACAGCGGTCAAGGCTCTGCGCCTGTGGGAGCCCGAGGACAGGCACATCGGCCCGCGTCCCCAGAACCTGCAATGGGTCCACGCCATGCTCCTGCACCTGCCTCTTCTGACGGACGAGGTGAAGGAGAAGGCGAAGGCAGTGGTCCGGCACGTCCGGCCACGCACGCGCGACCGATGGGACTACACGGACTTCCGCACGGAGCAGGACAACAGGCGACTGACCGAGTTGCGCGCCGCCATCGAGCGGATCCTGGCGGATCCCTCCGCGCCGTCGCGCCGGTCGGCACTCGGCGATCCGGAACGGATCACCGTACGGGACCTCGCCAACGCTCCCGACGAGGCCCTGCGCGACTACCTGGCCCGGCACACCGACGACGAGCTGACCGAAAAGGCGCTGCTCTCCTTCGCCCACGTGTCGTACCGGCCGAAGCTCCCCCTGCCCGACGTACTCGCCTTCCATTCCGCACCGGACACGGCGCTGCTCCGGATCACCATGGACCTCCGCCGGCGGCTGGGCGGCGGCCCCGGTCCGCGGGAGGCCTGGACACGACAGCTGCTCGCGCTCCCGGACTGCCGGCCGGAACTGGTGCGGGCCCTGCCGGCCTGGAGCGCGCTCACCGTGGGCGGCGCCCGGCACGGAACCGCCCACGCGGCCGTCGCCTCGGCCGTCCTCACCGCGCTCGGCGACGACGACGCCGCGTGGTCCCGCTTCGCCACCAGCCCGGCGTCGTACTCCGGTCCGACCGCGTGGCTGCGGCTGGGGGACGTCCTCGACGCCGCGGCGAAGGGCGAGGAGTGGCCGAAGCCGCCCGGCTCCAGCTGACACCGCCACCACGCGCACGGGGCGCGAAGGTCAGCCCGACTTCGGCGGCTTCCGCGTGTCGAAGGCGAACAGCGTGTTCCTCGCCGCCGCCGCGACCACCACGCGCCCCGCGACGGTGACGCGCGGGCTCGCGCCCTGTTCGCCCGTCAGGCCGTTGGCCTGGGGCACCGTCTCCCACAGGGAGGTGCCGTCGTTCGGGGAGAGGGCGACGACCCGGCCGGTGGCCGAGCTGAAGTAGAGGGTGCCGGACGCCGAGACGGGACCCGACGCGCCCTCCACGTCCGTCTGCCGCGACCACTTCCTCCGGCCGGTCGCGGGGTCGAGCGCCGTGATGAGGCCGGTCTGCCCGCTCAGGTAGACGGTGCCGTCCACCATGCCGGGGGTCCCGGTGTAGACCCGGTCCGTCCGGGAGTACGTGACCTTCCGCAAGGCCGGGTCGACCCTCACCACCCCGTGGTACTCGACCGACTCCGACACCTCCGTGTGCTCCTGGAGGAGGACGAGCTTGCCGTCGGCGACCCCCATCGGGACGGCGGGGCCGTCGACCGCGATGGCGGCGCCCAGCTTCCCCGAGGCCCGGTCGACCGGGTACAGGAGGGGGTGACGCACCTCCGGGCCGTCCGCCTCCTCGTACGTCGCGCACATCGCGAAGAGCAGCCGGCCCACCGGGACGGGAGCGCACTGCGTACCCGCCGGAAACGGCGTAGCCCAGACGAGGTCGCCGCTGTGCGCGTCGCGCGCCTCCAGGCGGGAGTCGGAACCGTCGACCATCACGACGGCGGAGCCGGCGACGACGGCGTCCTGCGTCCGGCCCGTGATGAACTGGGACTGGGCGCCGGACGGCGCGGACCACAGTTCCCGGCCGTTCTTCGCGTCGAGGCCCACCACCTCGGTGGGAGGGTCCTGCGGGTTGTCCTGGGCGGCGATGCGGTAGCCGAGCACGGTGTCGTCCGTGGCGCCCACCATGTACATGCCCTGAGCGGGGATGCCGGGACTCTTCTCCGTCCACACCCGCGAGCCGTCCGCCACCTTCATACGGGTCGCGACCACACCGCCGCCCCCGCAGTACAGCGCGTCGCCGCGCGCGACACAGCGCAGTTCGTCGGGGACGTCCTGACCTCCTTGGACGGTCGTGCGCCACGGCTTGAAGCCCGCCGGAAGCGTGGCTTGCGCCGACGCGACGCCGACGCCCTTGCCGTTGCCGCCGCTGCTGTGGACGCCGCTGTCGTCCCCGAAGCCGACCGTGTTCAGTGCGGCGGCTCCCCCGCCGATCGCCGCCACCGCGACCGCGGAGGCGAGCGCGGTCCGCCATCGACGGCGGGGACGGCGGTCGGTGGGGGTGCCTGCGCTTTCCGCGCCGGGACCGGCAGGGGCGGCGGCCGGGGCCGACGCCGAGGGGGCCGGGGCGGCCGAGCCGGCCGGCGGCGGAGTGCCCGGCGCCGGGGTGTCCGCCGTCGCCGAGTGATGCTGGGTGATCATGTCGCGGGTACGGCCCGCACCGGCTCCCGCCGCCTCCGCCCCACCGGTCCCCCCGAGGTCGGCCGGCAAGTCCCGCAGCAGCACGAGGAGTTCGTCCGTCGTGGGACGCCCCTTCGGCTCCTTGTCCAGACACGGCTCGACGACCGCGCGCAGAGCCGCCGGCACCGCATCGAGCGACGGCTCCTCGTGCACCACCTGATACGCCGTCATGTACGGGCTGTCCGCGTCGAAGGGACCCCGGCCCGTCGACGCGTACACCAGCAGCGTGCCCAGCGAGAAGACGTCCGACCGCGGCCCCACGTCACGCGGCGCCTGCAACTGCTCCGGCGACATGAAGGGCGGCGTACCGATCACCCGCCCCGTCATCGTCAGCGTCTCCTGGTCCGCGGCGCGCGAGATGCCGAAGTCGATGACGCGCGGGCCCTCGGGCGAGAGCACGACGTTCGAGGGCTTCAGGTCACGGTGGACGACCCCCACGCGGTGGATGTCGCGCAGCGCCTCCGCCAGCCCGATGGCGAGCCTCCGCAGCTCCGCCCCGCTCAACGGGCCCTCCGCGGCGCAGTGCTGGGCGAGCGTGCGACCCTCGATGTACGCCGTCGCCATCCACGGCTGCCCGGCCTCGGAGTCGGCGTCCACCACGGCGGCGGTGAACGCGCCGCTCACCCGCCGCGCCGCCGCCACCTCCTGCCGGAACCGGATACGGAACTCGTCGTCCTCCGCGAACTGCCGGTGGATGAGTTTGATCGCGACGGGCCGCCCCGAGTCCGTACGGGCCAGGAAGACCGTGCCCATGCCGCCCGAGCCGAGCCGCGCCTCCAGTGGATAACCACCGATCTCGGCTGGATCACCCTCGCGCAGCGACACCGTCCCCGACCTCCCGTTTCCCCGTGCACCTCTGCCACCACGGCCCTGTGTACCTGTGCTGCACACAAATTAGCCGCACATCGGTACGGCACGGCACAGCGGGTGACGAACGGGGAACCCAGAGCCGTCCCGCGACCGCGTAACGGACCCTGGAGGGCGGCTCTTTCCGCGACGGCGGACAATGAACTGTCCAAGGGGCTCCGGCGGTCGAAGCGGAGCAGAATCAGGGCATGGGCGGCGGTTCGCGCCGGGCCACGAGTGGCGGACGGGTACGGCGACCACGCCGTGCCACCGCCCGGCTCCGCCACGGGGACGATCCGCCGGACAGGACCTCAGGAGGGGAAGCGTGACCGAGACCAGCGACACCCGATCCGCCGCCGATGAAGCGCATGAGGCGCCACGGAGCCGACTGCAGCGCCTGATGCGCTACATCCCCCTGGTCGCCCCCGTCCTGCTGTGGACCGTGCCGTGCTGGGTCCTCCTGTACACCGGCCAGCACTGGCCGCTCCCCGCCACGCTGACCGGCACCGCGCTGTTCGTCCTCGGCCTGACCGGTATGCCGCTCGCGATGGCACGCGGCCACGGCCGGCGCCAGCAGGACCGGGCGGCGATCATCGGTGACACGCTGCTGGGCGGCATCTGGGTGCTGTTCACCTGGTCGGTGCTGCTCGGTGTCCTACTGCGGCTCGCCCTGACCGTGGCCGGCGTCGGCGACGGACAGGACCGGGCGCGCATCGTGACCTGGGCCGTCCTCGGCGTGGCCGCCGTACTGCTCGTCTGGGGATACACCGAGGCCCGGCGCGTGCCCCGCGTACGTCGGCTCGACGTGCGACTCCCGCGACTGGGCGCCGGGTTGGACGGCACCCGCGTCGTCCTGATCACCGACACCCACTACGGCCCGCTCGACCGCGCCCGCTGGTCGGAGCGGGTCTGCGAGACGGTGAACACCCTGGAGGCCGACCTGGTCTGCCACACCGGCGACATCGCGGACGGTACGGCCGACCGCCGCCGCGCCCAGGCGGCCCCGCTGGGTACGGTGCGGGCGACCCGGGCGCGTGTCTACGTCACCGGGAACCACGAGTACTACAGCGAGGCCCAGGGCTGGGTCGACCTGATGGACGAGCTGGGCTGGGAGCCGCTGCGCAATCGCCATCTGCTGCTCGAACGCGGGGGTGACACCCTCGTGGTCGCCGGCGTCGACGACGTCACCGCCGAGTCCTCGGGCCTGCCGGGCCACCGCGCGAACCTCACGGAGGCCCTGACCGGCGCCGATCCCGATCTGCCCGTCCTCCTCCTCGCCCACCAGCCCAAGTTCATCGACCGCGCGGCGGCCCACGGCATCGACCTCCAGCTCTCCGGCCACACCCACGGCGGCCAGATCTGGCCCTTCCACCACCTGGTCCGCATCGACCAGCCCGCCCTCGCCGGCCTCACCCACCACGGCCCCCGCACCCTCCTCTACACCAGCCGCGGCACCGGCTTCTGGGGCCCACCCTTCCGCGTCTTCGCCCCGAGCGAGATCACCCTGCTCGTACTCCGCTCCGCGCAGGAATCCGCCTCGTCGTAGGGCGGGTTCGCCGCTGGGCGAGGCTCGCATTCCGGATCGGGCAGGCCACCTCACTCCACGGGCGGCACGTCCGGTCGCAGCCGTCCCTCGCAGAGCTGGTCGGCGAGGGCGATCGGGACATAGCCGGCGGCCCGCCCCTCCGCGTCGAGCAGATGGCCGACCAACTTCACCGTGCCGAACACCAGTTGGCGTGACAGCAGGCGAACTCCGGGGAAGCGTGCCGTGAGTTCCTGTTCGAAACGGCGCTGTTCGGAGGGGTGGTGGGTGACCACGTAGGCGACCAGGTTGGCGCTTCCCAGGGTCACCGCGCACATCCGGAGCTGTGGGAGTTCGGCCAGTGTCGGTACCACCGAGGGGAGTTCGGCGGCCGGGACATCCAGCCAGAGCATGGTGCCCAGCGGGTGGCCGTTGAGGCGCGGGGAGACGTCACAGCGCAGGACGAGCCGGCCGTCCGAGCGAAGGCGGGACAGCCGGCGGCGCAGGCTGGTGGCCGGCAGGCCGGTGCGGTGGGCGAGTTCGGCGAGCGGCATCCGGCCGTCGGCGCCGAGGGCCTGGGCGAGGGCGAGATCGGTCCGCCAGTCCGCCGGGGGCGTGGCGGCCCGGTGCGCGCCGCCGCGGTCGCCGGCCGTCGCGGCGAGGGCGCGGCGCTGCTCGGGGTCGAGTGCGCCGTCGCGCCAGCGGCTGCCCTCCCGCAGGGTCCGCTCGACCAGCGAGGTGCGGGTGGCCCGGACGCCCGGCACGGTGGCGATGTGCCGCAGCACGCACCGGCCCAGCTCCGCGGGGCCCAGCGCGGCCACGGTGAGCACCAGGTCCGTACCGCCGGAGACGATCTCGACGGAGGCGACCCAGGGCTGGGCGGACAGCCGGGCGGCGACGTCCATGACCCGCCCGGCCACGCAGTCGACCTCGACCAGCGCGGTGAGTCCGCTTCCCAGCCGGTCCACCGACAGATAGCAGGTCACCCAGGCGTCCCCGGACGACGCCAGCCTGGCCCAGCGCCGCGACAGGGTGGCGGGGTCGACGCCCAGCGGTCCGGCCAGCTTCGACCAGGGCGCACGCGGGGCGACCCGCACGGCGTCGACCAGGGCGAGGTCCAGCTCGTCGTTCACGGCGGATCCGTGCACGGCGAGGCCTGTCGAGGCCGATTCACGCAGTCCGGTGTCACGGCGCACGAGGTTAGCCATTCTGTCGGCCACCTGTCACGCATTCGCCAACCGCCGAGCGCCGCCCGGACGTTCACTCAGGAGCCGCCCATGCCCCGGTCCGCCGCACGTGTCGTCGCCCTGCTGGTACTGCTGGAGTTCGGCAGCGGGATGCTCCAGGGCGGCTTTCCGGTGCTGCTGCCCGGTCTGGCGGACCGGCTGCACCTGGGGGCGGGCGACCAGTCCCTCGCCACCGGGGTCGAGTTCCTGGTCTCGGGCATGGTCGTACCGGTGACCTCCCGGCTCGGCGATCTCCTCGGCCACCGCCGCTGGCTGTGGATCACGCTCCTGGTCACCTTCGCCGGCTACGTGCTCACCGCGACCGCCGGATCGCTCGCGATGCTGCTGGCCGGCCGGGCGCTCGCGGGCTTCCTGCCCTGCTGGCTGCCGCTCCAGTTCGCGCTGGTCCGCGACCTCGTCGGCCCCGAGCGGGGCGGCCGCGCGGTGGGGCAGCTGGTCGGCTCACTGACCGTCGGCAGCATCGTCGGGGCCGTCCTGGTCGGCATGTTGGGAGCGGGGCACGACGAACTGCGGCCGCTGCTGTGGGGGTTGACGGCGGTCCCGCTGCTCGGGCTGCTGCTGGTCGGCCTGGGCGTGCCGGAGTCGAACGTCCGGGCCTCGGGCCGGATGGACTGGCGGGGCGCGGCGCTGCTCTCGCTCGGGCTGAGCCTGCTGTTCGGCTGCTTCAGCGGGGCCGGCGGCCTCGGCGCTCTCGGCACGGTGGCGCTGCTGCTGGCCGGGGCCGGACTGTTCGCGCTGTTCGTCCGGCACGAACTGCGCACCAGGACACCGCTGTTGGACCTGCGCGTGCTGACCGGACGGGCGACGGCACCGGTGTTCGGCCTGAGCTTCCTGCTCGGCTGCGTGCTGTACGGCGCCCAGGCCCCCACCCGGAGCTTCCAGGCCGCGGACCCTGCGGTGACGGGGTACGGGCTGCGGGCCGACAGCGATCTGCTGGGCCTGCTCACCGTGCCGTCCGTGCTCGGCGCGCTGATCGGCGCGCTGGTGGCGGACCGGCTCGGGCGCCGGTTCGGCGTACGGCAGGTGCTGGTGGGCGGCTTCGCGCTGTCGGCCGTCGGCTATGTGGCGATCGCGCTGTGGCACGGCACGGCGGCGAGTTTCGTGCCGACCGGTCTGATGATCGGGTTCGGCGGCGGGCTCGGGCTGAGCCTGCTGCCCGCGCTGCTGATGCGTCGGCTGCCGGCCGAGCAGACCGGTGTCGGCACCGGCGTCTACAACACGCTCAAGACGCTCGCGGGCGCGGCGACCGGCGCGGCCGGTACGGCGCTGCTGAACGCGGCGGTGCTGCGGGCCGGCGTGCCGCAGGAGGGCGCGTACGTAGCGGTGTGGCTGGGCTGCGCGACGCTCGGCGCGCTGGGGGCGCCGGTGGCGCTGGCGTTGTGGGGAGGCGGCGGGGTGCCCGTCGCCGTCGAGTCCGTCTGACCGACCGTTCCGTGGAACCCGAAGGAGATGCTGTGACCAGCCTGACCGATGCCGCGGCCGCGATACGTCCCGACCTGGTGGAGCTGCGCCGCGCGCTGCACCGGGAGCCGGAGATCGGGCTCGATCTGCCGCTGACCCAGGCCAGGGTCCTGGACGCGCTGGAGGGCCTGCCGCTGGAGATCACCCTGGGCCGCGAGCTCAGCTCGGTCGTGGCCGTGCTGCGCGGCGGACGCCCGGGGCCCGCCGTACTGCTGCGCGCCGACATGGACGCCCTTCCGGTCCAGGAGACCTCGGGTCTGCCGTACGCCTCGCGGATTCCGGGGGCGATGCACGCCTGCGGGCACGATCTGCACACCGCCGCGCTGGTCGGCGCGGCCCGGCTGCTCGCGGAGCGGCGGGAGGAGCTGGCGGGGGACGTGGTGTTCATGTTCCAGCCGGGTGAGGAGGGCCTCGGCGGGGCGCGGCTGATGATCGAGGAGGGGGTGCTCGACGCGGCCGGTGAGCGGGTCGTCGCCGCGTACGCGCTGCATGTCGGTTCGGCGCTGCTGCCGCACGGCTGGGTGGCGACCCGGCCCGGCCCGGTGATGGCGGCGGCGGACGTGCTGGCCGTGACCATGCGCGGGCGGGGCGGCCACGGCTCGATGCCGCACACCGCGCTGGACCCGGTGCCGGCTGCGTGCGAGGCGGTCACCGCGCTGCAGGCGATGGTGACACGGCGGTTCGACGCGTTCGACCCGGTGGTGGTCACGGTGGGGAGCTTCCACGCGGGGACGGCGGACAACGTCATCCCGGACGAGGCCGCGTTCGCGGCGACCGTACGGTCGTTCTCGCGGGAGACGCGGGAGCGGGTGCGGGAGGAGTCGCTGCGGCTCGTCCGCGGGATCGCGGCGGCGCACGGGCTGGAGGTGGACGCGGAGTTCCGCGAGGGGTACCCGGTGACGGTGAACGACGCGGCGGAGACGGCGTTCGCGGTGTCGACGGCCCGTGAACTGGTCGGCGCCGAGCGCTGCGTGGAGCTGCCGCACGCGATCACGGGGTCGGAGGACTTCGGGCTGCTGGGCGAACATGTGCCGTCCGCGTACCTGATGCTGGGGGCCTGTCCGCCGGAACTGGACCCGTTCACGGCGGCGTACAACCACTCGCCGGTCGCGGCGTTCGACGACTCGGTCCTGGACGTGGCGGCGGCGTTGCTGGCGGGGCTGGCGACGGGGCGTGCGGACAAGCGGTGACCGGTCCGGCCGGGCGCCGGCCGGATGACCGGCGGGGGATCAGCCGGCCCGCGACCGGCTGCGCCGGGGGCCGGTGACCTTCAGCGGAGGTCGTCGCGCTGGTCGTCGCGCTGGTCGTCCCGCTGTTCGGCCTCGATCAGGACCCGCCGCAGCAGGTCCTCCAACTGTCCCCGCTCGTCGGGGGACAGCGCGCGCAGAATGCGGTGCTCCTCCCGGCCCTGGCTCTCCAGGGCGCCCTGCCAGGCGGCCCGCCCCTCGTCGGTCAGCCGGACGTCGAGTCTGCGCCGGTCGACGGTGCTGGGGCTGCGGCGGACGAAGCCGCGCTGCTCCAGACCGTCGAGCCGGCCGGTCATCGCGGAGGGGGACAGCTTGAGGTCGGTGGCCAGTTCGGACGGGGAGGCCACGCCCTCGCGGCCGGCGAGGGCGTGCAGCGTGACGTACTCGAAGGTCTGCAGACCGTGGGCGGCCAGCGACTCCTCCTTCGTGGCGCCCAGGTGCTTGGTCAGCACCCACATCCGCTTCACCACTCCCTCGACCGTCGGATCGAGGGAGGGCAGCACCTTGAGCCAGCGGTTGAGGTGGTCGTCCACCGAGTCACGTGCGGTCATGGAACCAATCTACTTCATCGTCACAAATTACACCGCCGTACATTACTCTTCCGAATATTGTGCTGCCAAATATTGCGGCGTCGAAGTAAAGTGCCGGGGTGACTCACCCTCTCCGCCTTCGTGACTTCCGGCTGCTCTTCGTCAGCCGCACCATGTCCACGCTCAGCGACGCGCTGGTGCCCACCGCTCTGAGCCTCGCCGTGATCGAGGTGACCGGATCGGCGTCCGCCCTGGCCATGGTGCTCGGCTGCGCCCTGGGCGCCCGGCTGCTCACGCTGCCCGTGGCCGGAGTGGTGGCCGACCGCTACGACACCCGCCGGGTGGCCTTCGGCGCCGACCTGACCCGGGTCCTGACACAGGCCCTCGTCGCGGTCCAACTGGTCGGCGGCCACCCCTCGATCGCGCTCATCGCCGTGGCCCAGGCGGTGGCGGGAGTGGCCTCGGCGGTCGGCCTCTCCAACCTCGCGCCGCTGGTCACCCGGGTGATCCCCGGCTCCGGCCCCGAGCGGCGGACGGCCAACTCGCTGATGGGCGTGGCCAAGAGCGTGTCCCAGCTGGCGGGCCCCGCCCTGGCCGGCACGCTGATATGGGCGGTCGGCATCGGCTGGGTCTTCGTGCTCGACTCCGCCGCCTTCGCCGTCAGCGCGGCCATGATGCTCCTCGTCCGCCTGAACCGGGAGGCGACACCGGCCGGCGCCCGGCGCGCGATCCTCGCCGGCCTGGTCGAGGGCTGGACCGAGGTACGCGCCCGGGACTGGTACTGGATCAGCCTCATCGCGCACGCGACCTGGAACTTCGTCGCCAACGTCCTGCTCACCCTCGGCCCGCTCATCGCGGTCACCCAACTCGGCGGACAGGGCACCTGGATCGCGGTGACCCAGGCGGGCGGAGTCGGCCTGCTGGCCGGTTCACTCCTGGCCGCACGGGCCCGCCCCCGCCGCCCGATCCTCGCCGGCAACCTGGTCCTGGCGACCTACGCCATCCCTCTGGCCCTCTTCGCGATCGGCGCCCCGGTACCCGTACTCGTGACCGGCTACGGCATCGCCATGGCCGGCCTCGGCTTCCTGAACCCCACCTGGCAGACCGCGGTACAGACGGTCATCCCGCAGCACGTCCTCGCCCGCGTCAGCTCCTACGACTGGCTGCTCTCCCTCGCCGCCCAGCCCCTCGGCGTCATCCTCGCCCCGATCGCCCTCCACACCTGGGGCCCCCGCCTCCCCTTCGCCCTCTCGGCCGCCCTGGTCGCCACCGTCTGCACCGCCACGGCCCTGGTCCCCGGCGTCCGAACCCTCCGCCTCGACCAGCCCGACGACACCCCCGGGACCGACGCCCGCTCCCTCAGCAAGACGACGAACACGGCCTGACGAACCGGCGGCCTCCCCCTCACCCGGTGAACCGGGCGACGGCATCCGCGAGACCAGCGACTCCTCGTAGCTGATCCGACTCGCGAGCGATTCCGTCCCGTCCCGGCGGAGAGCTCCGCCGGGACGGGACGTCCAAGGTAAACACCGAGGGCATACGCTCCCAAGTCTGGTAGCTGATACGGAGGTTCATTCACCCTGGCCTGGCTCTGATGCCGTGGCGTACCACCCATGGCACGTCCCTCTCCCCGGCCGTCACGTTGCCCGGCGGTCCCGCACCCGGTGGAAGGGAATCCCGATAGGTGCTTCGCCAATGCCGACTCGACCGCCTACCGGGCCGGCTGATTGAATCGGGGGTATGTCCGACGAACGGCAGGAACTCACACGGCGACGTCATGTCGACCTGTCGCGTGTTTCGAGTGCCGTCTGTCGCCGCGCTGTCGCGTAACACCCCGCGCCGCCTTCCGGCACCTCCTCCGTCTCCCGGCCTTCGGTGGCCCGGAGGGGTCCGTCGATGCCGACGTGAGGTCGCCGCACTTCTGAAGGCCGACCGCCGGGGCTGACCGTCCGCCCCTTGCTTCGCGCGCCCGCCGACACGCTCTGCCGCCCTCCGGAGGCTTCTCCATGTCCTCGTCCGTCACCCCGCGCATCCCCGCAGCGATCCCCGCCGCCCTGCTCGACCGTATCCGTGCCGTCGCCGCCCCCTTGGAGGCGGCTCGCGAACTTCCCTATGAGAGTGTGCAGTTGGTACGGGACAGCGGCCTGGGCGCACTCCGTGTTCCGCGTGAGCACGGGGGCGCGGGCGGCTCGCTCGTCGACCTGTTCCGCGTCGTCATCGCCCTGGCCGAGGCGGACTCCAACGTGGCGCAGGCGCTGCGCCCGCACTTCGGCTTCGTGGAACTGCTGATCAGCCAGGGCACCTTGGCCGAGTGCGACCGCTGGTACCCGAAGGTGGTCGCCGGCGAGCTGTTCGGCAACGCGGCCTCCGAGCGCGGCACCGCGCACCCGGGCGAGATAAGGACCCGTATCCGCCGCGACGGCGCGAACTACCGTGTCGACGGAACGAAGTTCTACTCGACGGGCGCTCTCTTCGCCGATCACGTCGTCGTCATCGCGCTCGACGACGAGGACCGCCGGGTGCGGGTCGTGCTGCCGGCCGGCCGGGAGGGCGTCGAACTGCTCGACGACTGGGACGCACTCGGCCAGCGCACCACGGCGTCCGGCACCACACGGCTCAGCAACGTGGTCGCGTACGAGGACGAGATCGCGCTCGACGCGACAGGGCGGCAGCGCCGTACCCATCTGGGCCCGTACTACCAGCTGTTCCTGGCCGCCGTGCACGCCGGCATCGCGAAGGCGGCCCTCGCGGACGCGGTGACGTACGCCCGCGAGAAGGCGCGCCCCGTCCAACACGCCGGTGTCACAAAGGCGGTCGAGGATCCGCTGGTCCAACTCGCCGTCGGCGAGATGGCCGCCGGGGCGCTCGCGGCGGAGACCGTGGTGCTGCACGCGGCCGCCGAGATCGACGCGGCGCTCGCCCTGCACGCCGCCGACGGCGAGGGCGAGGGCGAAAGCGACGGCGTCACCGGCGATCCGCAGGCCCTGCACGCCGCAGCCGTCACGGTGGCGCAAGCCCAAGTGACCGCCGCGCGCGCCGCGTTGAGTGCGGGTGAGCGTCTCTACGACGTCGGCGGCGCCTCCGCGACCCTGCGCGAGCACCACCTGGACCGGCACTGGCGCGCCGCCCGCACCGTCGCCTCGCACAACCCGATCGCGCACAAGGCGCGCGTCACCGGCGATTGGCTCCTCAACGACAGCCCGCCCCCGCTCAACGGCTTTTTCTGACCGCCGCCCCGCCCCCCACGCCCTCTCCGGAGCCTCCGTGAAACGACCCCGTTCACTCGCCGCCGCCCTCCTGCCCCTGCCGACCACCGCCTGCGGAGCCACCGACACCACGTCCACCGTGTCGGCCCGCCCCGCCCCCGGCGGCTCGCGGGCCGGGTGGCGGTGATGCGGGGCGGTGAGATCGCGGTCCACCTGCACGGCGCGCCGTGGAGCGAGCTGTCCGAGCGGGAACGGCGCCCTCGACCGGCACCCGCTGGCCCTCTCCGGAGGACAGCGGCAACGCGTCGCGCTCGCACGGGCATTGACGCCGGACCCGACCGTCCTGGTGCTCGACGAGCCGGTGTCCGCGCTCGACGTCTCCGTGCAGGCCCAGGTGCTCGATCTGCCGGCCGAACTCCAGGAGACCCTCGGCCTCGCCCCTCTCTTCATCTCGCACGACCTCGGCGTGGTCCGGCACGTCAGCGACGAGGTCCTCGTGATGAAGGACGGCCGCGTCGTGGAGTCGGGCCCCGCCGAGGACCTCTTCACCGCGCCCCGACACCCCTGCACCCGCGCCCTGTTGGACACCGTACGTCCGCACACCACGACCACCCCCACCGGAGCCACCCGATGACCGACACCTCCGCACCCCGGCCGCTGCGCTTCAACGCCTTCGCCATGAACTGCGTCTCGCACATCAACCACGGCCAGTGGGTGCGCGACGACACGAGCCAGACCTCCTACACCGACCTGGAGACCTGGACGGAGCTGGCCCGCACCCTGGAGCGCGGGTACTTCGACGCGCTCTTCCTCGCCGATGTCATCGGTACGTACGACACCTACCGCGGCTCGCGGGACACGGCGGTGCGCGAGGGGCTCCAAATACCGGTCAACGACCCGTCGTTGCTCATCGCCGCGATCACCCACGCCACCGAGCACCTCGGTCTCGCCTTCACCCAGTCGGTCCTCCAGGAACCCCCGTACAACTTCGCGCGCCGGCTCTCCACCCTCGACCACCTCACCCAGGGGCGGGTCGCGTGGAACATCGTCACGTCGTATCTGGAGTCGGCGGCACGCGGCCTCGGTCTGGACGGACTTCCGCCGCACGACGAGCGGTACGAGCGCGCCGAGGAGTACACGGACGTGCTCTACCAGCTCCTGGAGGGGAGTTGGGAGGACGGCGCCGTCGTCCGCGACCGTGAGCGGCGCGTGTACGCCGACCCGGCACGCATCCACGACGTGCGCCACGAGGGCCGCTTCTACCGCGTGCACGGCCCGCACCTCTCCGAGCCCTCGCCGCAGCGCACCCCGATCCTGTTCCAGGCCGGATCCTCCGAACGGGGACGGGAGTTCGCGGCCCGTAACGCGGAGGCGGTCTTCCTCGGCGCCGTCTCGCCGGAGGGCGCGCGGACGCAGGTGGACGATGTCCGGGCGCGGGCGGTGGCGCACGGCCGGGACGGCGGCGACATCCTCTTCTTCCAGGGGCTCACGCTGATCGTGGGCAGCACCGAGGAGGAGGCGGAACGCAAGCTGGCGGACTACCGGGAGCACACGAGCCTGGAGGGATTCGCCGCCCACATGTCCGGCTCACTCCAACTCGACCTGTCACAGGTCGACTTCGACTCCCCCGTCGGCGAGATCGACACGAACGGCGTGCAGGGCTTCGTGCGTTCGCTCGTGGAGGGGGCACCGGACAAGACGTGGACGTTCGGTGAGGTGCTGCGGGCGCGCGCCTGGACACGGCCGGTGGCCGGGGTGCCGGAGCGGATCGCCGACGAGCTGGAGCGGTGGCGCGACGCGGGGGTGGACGGCATCAACCTCGCGTACGTGACCAGCCCCGGCACCTTCACGGACTTCGCGGACCACCTGGCGCCGGTGCTCCAGAAGCGGGGCCTGCTGAAGACGGCGTACGAGGAGGGCACGCTGCGGCAGAAGCTGTTCGGGCGGGGCGACCGCCTGCCCGCGACCCACCCGGCGGCGCGGCACCGCCGCGGCTGACGGCACACATGAGGCCCCCGGGAACCACCCGGGGGCCTCACGCATGCGGGTCACGAGGCGAACGGCACCGCCGGCGGAGTCCGGTCCAGCGCCGCCGCGTCCGGGTGGCGCCACAGGCCGCGCTCGGCGAGGACGGGCAGGACACCCTCGCCGAACCAGTACGCCTCCTCGATGTGCGGGTAGCCGGAGAGCACGAACTCGTCGATGCCGAGGGCGTGGTACTCGGCGATGCGGTCGGCGACCTCGGTGTGCGAGCCGACGAGGGCGGTGCCCGCGCCGCCGCGCACGAGACCGACACCGGCCCACAGGTTGGGGTGGATCTCCAGTCCGTCGGTGGAGCCGCCGTGCAGCGCGAGCATCCGCTTCTGCCCCTCGGAGCCCGAACGGGCAAGGCCCGCCTGGACATTGGCGATCACCTGTGGGTCGATGCCGGACAGCAGCCGCCCGGCCTGCGCCCACGCCTCCTCGGCGGTGTCGCGTGCGATGACGTGCAGCCGTATCCCGAAGCGCACCTCGCGGCCCTCGGCCCTCGCCAGCGTGCGGATCCAGCCCATCTTCTCGGCGACCTGCGCGGGCGGCTCGCCCCAGGTGAGGTAGACGTCGCTGTGCCGGGCGGCCACCGGACCCGCCGCCTTCGAGGAACCGCCGAAGTAGACGGGCGGCATCGGGTCGGGCAGGCGGGCCAGCCGGGCGTCGGCGACCCGCTCGTGGACGCCGTCGAAGTCGACCGTCTCACCGCGCCAGAGGGCCCGGGTGATGTGCAGGAACTCGTCGGTGCGGGCGTAGCGGGCCTCCTTGTCGAGGAAGTCGCCGTACGCGCGCTGCTCGTGGTCCTCGCCGCCGGTGACGACGTTCAGCAACAGGCGCCCGCCGGAGTGCCGTTGGTACGTCGCGGCCATCTGGGCGGCGAGCGCGGGCGCGACCAGGCCGGGCCGGAACGCGACGAGGAACTTCAGCCGTTCGGTCTGCTCCACGAGCATCGCCGTCGTCAGCCAGGCGTCCTCGCACCACGCGCCGGTCGGCGTGAGGGCACCTTCAAAGCCCAACTGCTCTGCGGTACGGGCGACTTGACCGAGGTATGCGAGGGAGGCGGGCCGGTCGCCGCCGGCCGAGCCGGTGGGGACGCCGTGGCCGCCGCCGACGATGTGGCGGCTGTCGCCGTTGGTGGGCAGGAACCAGTGGAAGGTCAGGGACATGGGGATCCTTAGTCCTGGGCGGGGTCGGTCAGACAAGGCCGTTGGCGGGCGGCGGGGTGTCGTTCAGCTCCCAGCCGCCGAGGTAACGCAGCTTGAGGCGGCGGGGGTCGTGCAGGGTGTGGGTGCGGGCGTTGCGCCAGTGCCGGTCCAGGCGCAGGGCGCGGTCGGCGGCGCGGGTGCCGATGAGTTCGAAGATGCCGCTGGACACCTTCAGGGCGACCTCGTCGGAGTGGGCGCGGGCCGCGGCCACGGCGGCCGAAGCCTCCGCCGCCGTACGGCTGTTCAGGTCGGCGCGGGCGGCGTCCACGGCCTCGCCCGCCTCCCGGAGCAGGGCGCGGGCGGTGCGCACCCGCAGCGCCAGCCCGCCGAAGAGGTCGATGACCGCCTCCTCGTCGGCGGCGCGGTCGAGGCCGGTCTCCTTGCGGGGGCGGGCCAGTTCGTGGATGAGCCGCTTGCCGTCGCGCAGCGCGGCGACCGCGATGCCGGTGTCGATGGCGGCGTGCAGATACTGCCCGAACGCGCCGAACACCTCGTCCTTCTCGAAGATCGTGTACACCGGCACGATCCGCTCGGCGGGTACCCGGACGTGCTCGAAGCGGACGGTGCCGCTGCCGGTGGTGCGCTGGCCCATGCCGTTCCAGTCGTCCTCGACGCTGACGCCGGGATCGTCGGCCGGCACCCAGGCCGCGTGCACCCGGCCCTCCTCGTCGGTGGCGTAGACGGGGATCCAGTGGGCGAACAGGGCGCCGGTGGCGTAGTACTTGGTGCCGTGCAGGATCCGGCTGCCGTCGGGCTGCCGGGCGAAGCCGATCTCGAAGTCGCGGGCGGTGCGCGAGCCGCGCTCGGACAGGGCGTTTCCGAAGTGGCGCCCCTGGAGGATCTCCTCGTAGAAGAAGGCCTGTTGGTCCGGAGTCCCGGCGGAGGCAAGGACGTTGACGAAGAAGTAGTGGTTCTGCGGGATCTGCCCGATGCTGGCGTCGCCCGCGGTCAGTTCGGTGAACACCTCGCCGAGCGTGCGCGTCGACACCTCGGGCCCGCCGTGCGCCTTGGGCACGGTCAGCGTGAACAGGCCCGCCTCGCCCAGGTCGCGGATCTCGTCGTACGGGAGGATCCGCTCGGCGTCACGCCGGGCGTCCTCCGCGGCGCACCTGGAAGCCAACTCGCGTACGACGGAGAGCACTTGGATGTCGGTGGCGTCCGGGCCGAACGGGGTGACACGGGTGGAGCGGGTCGAGCGGGTGGCAGGGGTCATGGCGTGGGCCCTTCCGCGAAGTGAGGGACGACAAGGTGAAAGGGGAAGCCGATAGCCACGGTCAGGCGGCGGCGAGCCGGGAGCGGCCGGGCAGCGCCGCGCGGAACCGGTCGACGACCGGGGTGAGGGCGTCGTCCGCCTCGGGGGTCAGGGCGATGGCACGGTCGGCGTCGACGGTGATGTGCCGGTCGAGGACGAACCACCCGTGCGCGACCTCGGCACCGAGTGAGGTGAGTACGGGGCGCAGCGCGTAGTCGACGGCGAGGACGTGGGCGGGGGAACCGCCGGTGGCCAGCGGCAGTACCGCCTTGCCGCGCAGCGCGTACTGGGGCAGCAGATCGAGGAAGGCCTTGAGCACTCCGGAGTACGCGGCCTTGTACACGGGGCTCGCCACGATCAGGGCGTCGGCGCGGGCCACCAGCGCGACGGCCCGCGCGACGCCGGGGTCCGTGGCGTCGGCCGACAGGAGCGCCTCGGCGGGCAGGCTGCGCACGTCGACGTGGTGGACCTCGTGGCCGTCCTCGGTGAACCGCCGGCCCAGGTGCGCGACGAGATGGGCGGTGCGGGAGGAACCGGGGGCGGAGGCACTGCCGGTGAGGGTCAGGAGAAAGGCCACAGCGAGTCCTTTGCGGAGTCGGGATGCGGGAGTCGGAAGCGGGAGGGGCCCGCGACAGGGGCGGCCATGGGTACGGGTGCGGGGGTACGGGCGCGGGGGCAGGTCAGCCGTGACTGCGGCCGGCCGCCGTGGCGGAAGAACGCGTCGCGCACGGGATTCGTCCTCAACCGCCGCACAGGCAGGAGGAGTTCGGGCGCGAGGAGCCGCGGAAGGGCTCAGCGGGAGGAACGACAGGTGGCGCTGCAGACCCGCGCGAGGTCGACGTGACGTCGCCGCGTGAGGTTTTCTCGCCCTGCGTCCATGGCTCGATTCAAGCAGCCGTCCGGGCGGTCCGTCGAGTCGGTAATCACGAGGCCCTGATAGGGTTTCCCTTGTACCCTGGGGATACTGCCCCTACGCCTACGGTGGTGAGGGATCCGGAGTGCGGACCGAACAGCTGGAGTACATCGAGGCGGTCACCCGGCTCGGCTCGCTGCGGCGCGCGGCGCTGGAACTGCACATATCCCAGCCGGCGTTGAGCGAGACCGTGCGCAATCTGGAGCGGGAGCTCGGGGTCGCGCTGCTCGACCGGCACCGCTCGGGCGCCAAGATCAGCGACGAGGGGCAGGAGCTGCTGCCCCACATCATCGGCGTCCTGGAAGCCGTGGACCGGCTGCGCAGCGCGGCGCACGACCAGCACCACAGCAGCCGGATGGTCCGCGTCGCCACGGTGAACGCGGCGACGGTCCCGCTCCTCGTGCCCGCCGTGCGCGACTTCCGCGCGGAGAACCCGGCGACGCAGGTCGAGATGGTCGGCTCCCAGCAGGACGACATCCACCGGGGCCTGCGTGAGGGCCGCTTCGACCTGGGCCTGGTCAACTACCTCGACGGCGACGACACCCCACCCGATCTGCAGACGACCGAGCTGCTGCGCGGCCGCCCGGTCGTCTGCCTGCGCACCGACCATCCCCTGGCCGAGCGCGGCGCCCTCACCCCCGCCGACCTCGCGGAGGTCCCGCTGATCGGGATGCGCGCGGGCTACGTCATGCACCGTTACGCCCACCGCCTGTTCGGCGGCACCGCCCCGCAGTTCGCCTACTCCACGGACGGCGCCGAACTCGGCAAGGTCCTGGTCGCCGAGGGCCTGGGCGCCACGCTGCTGCCGGACTTCAGCGTGGCGGGCGACCCGCTGGAGCGTGCGGGCCTGATCACGTACCGTCCCCTGCTCGACGAGACGACGCGCGTACTGGTCGTGCTGCAACGCCGCAAGGGCGACACACCAAGAGCCGTACGCGCCCTGCACGCCTCACTGCTGACCCGCGCGGCCGCCCTCACGGGCACGACCGCCGCTCCGACGCCCGGCGGTACCCAGCCGTAGGAACACTCCACGCTCCGCCGACCTCACCGGGTGGCCCCAGAGGCGGGTGACGGTGGCCGAGCCGCACCGCGCCGGCGATGCCTCGATCGCGAGGCGCCGCACGGCCCTTGCTCCGGGTCAGAACGCGTACGGTCCGAACCGGCCCCACGCCACCACGGCGGCCAGGATCAGCAGTACTCCGCTGGGCGCGAGCGCCGGGATCTCTTCGCGTCGCAGGTGCATCGCCACGGCGCCGATCATCACCAGGACCAGTCCGGTTGCGGCGATCGGGACCAGGATCGGCGCGACGTTGACAATGGCGGGCAGCACCACGCCGATCGCGGCCAGCACCTCCAGCGTGCCGATCGCGCGCGGAGCCCAGCGCGGTGCGCCGGCGGCCCAGTCCTGAGCGGCGACGTACTTCTCGTGGGACAGGGCCAGCTTGAACAGGCCGGAGAAAAGGAAAGCCGCGGCGAGCAGTGCAGCGATGACCCACAGAACTATGTTCACGATTTCCCATCGGCAGAAGGAACTTGCACACGGAAGTCGACTGGACAGCAGGAGGGAAGGTCGGAGGGAGTCGACCAGCCGGCCATGGAGCTCCACTATGCGCCACAGATGTTCTGCTCGCAAGAACATCTGCTAGCACACGTATATAGCGAGACGTGCGGGTGCGCGCACCCCCACCTCCTCGGACTCAGCGCCCACGTCCAGCCGCCACCTCGGCAAGGGCGTCCAGCGTCGCCTCCATGCCCGCCGTGTTGTGCGCCTTCAGGTCGAGGAGTTCCTCCCGGCTCCTGCCCATGACCGGGAAGAGGTGTTCGACCTGCCAGCTTTCCGTCACGAGGGTGCCCCCGTCCTGAGGCCGGAGGCGGTAGTGCCACAGCGTGGCGTCCACGCCCTGGATCACGACGTACCAGGCGAATGCGCGTCCGGCCTCAGCCGCGTGGACGCGTGACCGCGTCACCCACTCGCGCTCGTGCCGCACGTCGGCGTTGACGGCGGTGAACCATGCGCCGACCCGTGGCACACCCTCGGTCTCGTACGTGGCGGAGACCAGGTCGGGTGTCCACGCGGCGGATGCCTCCACGTCGCTGATCAGGTCGTACACGGTCTGCGGGGGCGCGTCGATCCACCGCTCACGCCGCACCCGCAACTCGGACAGTTCGATCAGGTCTGACACGGTGACCCCTTCGGTTGCATCGAAAGTCGCAGGCGCCGAGGTTCGGCGGAACGGCGCTCGAAGCGCGAGCGGTGCGGTCCCTACCGTCGGATGGTCGCTCTCCACCGTCCGGGAGGAACACCCATGTCCTCGCTCATCCGCTCGCATCCACTGGCCGCCTTCTTCACTCTCGCCTGCGCGCTCAGCTGGCTCGGCTGGCTGAACTACATCCTCTCCAACCAGGGCCTGGGCATCACCGATGTCGATTACCCGGCCGTTCTCGGGACCACTCAGCTCCTCGGCGTACTGCCCGGCGCGTACCTCGGCCCGATCGGCGCGGCCCTCGTCGTCACCGCCGTCGTCGACGGTCGCGCCGGGCTGCGCGCCTGGGCCGGACGGCTGCTTCGGTGGCGGGTCGGGCTGCGGTGGTACGCCGTCGCGCTGCTGGCCGTTCCCGCGGGGCTGATGGTCGTCGGTACGGTCTTCTCGGGCGGCCGGATCGCGGCTCCGTCCCTGCTCGCCGCGTATCTCCCGGTCCTCGTACTCCAGTTGGTCACCACGGGGCTCGCCGAGGAGCCCGGCTGGCGCGACTTCGCCCTGAACAGGCTGCAGCGGCGGTACTCGCCGTTGGTGTCCGCCGCGATCCTCGGTCCGGTGTGGGCGGTGTGGCACTACCCCCTGTTCCTCACCGACTGGGCGGAGGGCAACCGCGGTTGGGCCGGGCTGCTCGCCTTCACCGTGTTCTGTGTGTCGTTCAACGTCGTGATGTCGTGGATGTTCAACCGCACGAACGAGTCGCTGCCCCTGTCGATGCTCATGCACGTCAGCGTCAACACCTTCGTCTCCGTGCTCTGGGCGGACCTCTTCCCCGGCCTCGCCACCGTCGCCGTCCCCGTCATGGCCGTGGGTTCCGTGGTGGCGGCGCTCGCGATCATCGCGCTCACCCGGGGCCGGCTCGGTCAACCGGCCCCGGAGGAAACGTCGTTCGCGCGCCGCGCCGCTCCCCTACACTCCCGAGGATGACCACGTCGCCGAGCACGCCCGGGCGGGAACCGCGGAACGGCGCCGTGGTCGCGGGGATCTGCTGCCTCGCCCTCGCCCTCGCGATCCTCCTGGCGGTGCCGCCCGTGGCCGACGTGCCGGGCGGCTCCGGCACCGTGCCCGCCGTGGGCTCCGCCGCGTGGTGCGCGGTCCTCGTCGCCGTGGCGGTGCAGTCGGCCGCGGCCGCGACGAGCACGCGAACCCCTCGTACCGCCGTGGCCCTGGTCGTCCTCGCCGCGATAACCCTCGCCGGTGTCGCGCCGGGCGACCTCGTCAGCGTGACCGCGGTGCCCGAGATCGCCGCCGCCCATCTGCTCGCCGTGACGACCGGTCACCGGCTCCGAAACCAGACGGCGGCGGCGCTGTTCGCCGGAGTCACGGCCGCCACCGCCGTGAACGCGGTACGGTCCGGCGCGGCGGGTCCTCTCGTCGCACTGGGTCTGGGAGTCGGTCAGGGTCTGATCGTCGTCGGGGTTCCGCTGCTCATCGCCCTTGTCGTCGTCGGCAGACGTGAGGTGCGCGCGGCCCATGCGCGGGAGATCGCCGCGCTGACCGGCGAGAGGGAGGCCCTGGTCGCCTCGGCGGTCGTCGCCGAGCGCGTCGCCCTCGCCCGCGATCTGCACGACATCGCCGCCCACCACCTCTCCGGCATCGCCGTGCTCGCGGCCGCTCTGGAACGGCAGCTCGACGAACGGTCCGCCGCCGCGCGGGAGTCGGCGCACGACATCCGCGCCCAGAGCATGGCCGTCCTCGGCGACCTCCGCAGAATGGTCGGGCTGCTGCGCGACGACGACATGGCACCGCTCGCCGAGCGCTCGCTCCGGGCGATCCCCGACCTGCTCGCAGCACGGTGTACGGGGCGTACGGGCGGTCACGGCATAGGTCTCACCGTCCGGCCGGACGGTGCCGACCCGGGCGCCGGCGTCTCCGCCCTCGCCCAGGTGGTCGGCTACCACATGGTCCAGGAGGCGCTCGCGAACGCGTCCCTGCACGCACCCGGCGCGCGATGCTCCGTCACACTCGACGGCACCGGTGACGACCGCGTCGCCATCACCGTCCGCAACGACCGCCCTCCGGGTTCTGTCCCGGCGTCGGAACGCGAGGGCTTCGGACTCATCGGCATGAGCGAGCGAGCCGCCCTGGTGGGAGGAAGCGTCGACTACGGGCCGACGCCGGGCGGCGGTTGGCAGGTACTGCTGGTGCTCCCGCGCGAACTGCCGTCGCGACAACAGCGGTTGACCGGAGGGGTGAAGCCGTGACCACGGGAATCCGCGTGGTGATCGCCGATGATCAACCACTCGTACGGAAGGGACTCGCCGCGCTCCTCGGCGCCGAGGACGGCATCGAGGTCGTCGGCGTCGCCGAGGACGGCGCTCAGGCCCTGCGGCTGATCCGGCAGCAGCGCCCCGACGTGGCGTGCCTCGACATCCGCATGCCGCGGATGAACGGCGTGGAGGTCGCGCGCGCCGTGCGGCACGACCCGGTGGAGGTGCTCATGCTCACCACCTTCGACCTGGACGAGTACGTCTTCGGGGCGCTGGAGGCCGGGGCCGCGGGGTTCCTGCTCAAGGACTCCGATCCGGATCTCATCGCCCACGCCATCCGTCAGGTCGCGCGCGGCCGCGGCATGATCGACCAGGAACTGACCCGGCGTGTCCTGCGCGCCTTCGTCGCACTCCGCCCGGGGCGGCCCGTCACCGTACGGGAGGACGCGGTGGCCGGCGGCATCCTCACCCTGCGCGAACTCGACATCCTGCGGCTGCTCGCACAGGGCATGAGCAACAGCGGCATCGCGTCCGAGCTGTGCATCGAACCGTCCACGGTGAAGTCCCACCTCACCCGGATGCTGCCCAAGCTCGGCGCGGCCTCCCGTCTCCAAGCGGTCGTCTGGGCCTACCAGAACCGGGTGGTCGCCCTGCCCGAGGAGGACTCTTGACGCATGTTGATCACACAAGCGGATCGGATGGGACCGCGCCGGACCGGCCCGTGAGCCGCACTTCACCGACGGCTCCCCCGTCACCGAGCGGCTGACCGAGCACCCGCCACCGCACGGCTTCGCCTACGAACTCACCGGCATGGTCGACGTGACCGAGGGGCGGGACCCTCGATAGCCGCAGCGCCCAGCCGGTGTGCGGCCGCGTGCTGCGGCCGATGGGGCGGATCGGGTCAGTGCCGTGGGGGCGAGGCGTGGTGGAGCCGCAGAAGGAGGGTCGCCGTGACGGCGCGCATGCGTCCCACCGGGGTTCGGGGGTCGTAGCCGAGCCGGCGGGTCAGTGTCTCGTGCCGGGCCCGCAGGGTGGTGTGGTGGATGCCGAGTCGGGCGGCGGCGGACCGGACGCTGTCGGACTCGACCAGGGCGCGCAGGATCTCGGACTCGTGGGCGTCGAGCCGGCCGAGTGCCACCACGTCCTCGTGAGGGCGGTCGGGGTCATAGGACTGGACGAGTTCCAGCATGACTCCGAGAGAGGCCGCGTCGATGACCGGGTCGTCGGCGCCGGTGAGCCGGTAGGCGACGATCGCGCCGTTCCAGGACGTGGGCGCATGGTCGGCGCCGACCCACGGACCGAGTCCCGCGTGGCCTGCGGGCGAGCAGGTGCCGAAGGCGTCAAGTGTCGCCCGCAGCATGCCGTAACGCGTCGGGACGACCGTCGAGAGACCCTGCGGGGCCGGGTCGTCCAGACTCGTCGCGACGAGCCGGATCCGTGCGCCCGCGTCGACCCGCAGGGCGGCCAGCGCGGCCACCCGCTCGCCGACCGGCGTCGCGGCGTCGACCGCGATCTCGAGTCCGCTGCCCGCGCCGTGGCGGGCGTCGCGCAGCTCCAGAGCCAGCGCGAGCCGCTCGACCACCATCTCGTCGTTGGCGTGCGGCGCGCCCTCGCGTTCCAGCCAGACCCGGAAGCCGGGCTTGACGAGCTCCGGTGAACAGGGACCGCCGACGTCGTCCAGGCGCCGGCCCTCGGGACTGAAGCGGCTGACGCGGTCGCGGCGCTCGATGCCGGCCACCGCGCCCGACATCGCGGCGGCGGCGCGCAGCAGTCCGTCGATTCCCACGGCAGCCACCACCAGGGCGTCGAAGTAGGCGACGACCTTGAGTGTCTCGCTCGCCTCCGGGTCCAGGGCGGTGAGCCGTCCGAGGAGTTCCTGCATCCGCGCTCCCAAGCGTCTTCGAGTCCGCTCTCAAGCGTCTTCGAGCCAGCGTATCGCCGCGCGTCCGGCGCCGGTCAGGAGGCGAGGAGGCGCGCGACCCAGTCGTTGCGGGCCGCGGCCGCCGCCTGCGAGACCGCGGCATGCGGCGCGAGCAGCTCGAACCCGTGGAACCCGCCCGCCCAGACGTGCAGCTCGGCCGGTACGCCGGCCGCCCACAAGGCACTGGCGTAGGCGACGTCCTCGTCGCGGAAGACCTCCGCCGAGCCGCAGTCGATGTACGTCGGGGGCAGCCCGGTGAGGTCCGTCGCGCGGGCCGGTGCGGCGTAGATCGAGACGTCGTCGCCGCCGCGGCGCTCCCCGAGAAGCGCTCCCCAGCCGAACCGGTTGCTGGAACGGATCCAGACGCCGGCGTCGTCGTACTGGTGCGTCGAGGTCGTCTCGTCGCGGTCGTCGAGCATCGGGCAGACCAGGACCTGGCCGAGGAGGGCCGGTCCCCTGCGGTCGCGGGCCAGGAGTGCGGTGCCGGCGGCGAGGCCGCCGCCCGCGCTCGCACCGGCGATGACGATCCGGGCCGGGTCGATCCCCAGCTCCGCGGCGTTCTCGGCCGTCCAGACCAGACCGGCGTAGCAGTCCTCGACGGGGTAGGGGTCGGGGAACTCGGGCGCCAGCCGGTACTCGGCGGTGACCAGGACGGCGTCGTGGTCGAGGATCCAGGGCAGGAACTGGACGGTGCCGACCATGCGGTGGCCGAGCACCATGCCGCCGCCATGGATGTGAAAGATCCCGGGTCCGGGCCCGGTCCGATCGGCGCGGGAGATGACCGAGACCGCCATGTCCGCGCCCTCGTACCCCGCGATGGTGATCTCCCGGACGACCAGACCGGCCTTGGCCAGGGCCTCGCCGGTCAGGTCGGCCTCGGCGTGCATCATCTCCCGCATCGGCCGGATGGTCTCCGCGGTCAGGTTCGGGAGCTGCTTGCCGAGAACCGACAGGACAGCGCCCAGCTCGGGGTCGAACGGCGGCCGGGCAACGTGCGTGGTGGACATCGCGGCGTTCCTTCACATGCTTACTGCTTCGGACGGGGCTGACCACAGTGCCTGTGGGCGAGCCCCGTCGAGAACCACCGTTCGTGGCGGATTTCAGGCTGTTTCCGAACCATTTGGCTAGTGCTGTGACCGCATAGGTTTGCCTGGGTCAGCCGCGCTCAGTCTTGACGTCGAGGCGGCGCTTGACATCCTGCTGGACGCACTCGGCATCGGCAGGGAAGCGATCGCCTTCCACGACGAGGGCGGGAGCGGGTTCGCCGGCCTGCGGAACGCTTCCCGGCCCTGACACCTGAAGGTCGGGCTGCCTCGCCGGTGGGACGTCCGCCGCAGGCAGGCGGGCGGGGCCCGGGTCTGGACGGTGTGGTCGCGGTGGTGGGAGTGGGCGATCGTAAACCGTCGCAACGGCCCAAAGCGAACCGGCGCTCGGCTTCCTCAGCGGAGCGCGTGCACCGCCGCCGCGAAGACCGGCGGCAGCCGGGACGCCACCGGCACGATGAGCCGGGCGCCGGCCGGGCGGCTGCTCGCGGCCAGCAACGCCCTGGTCAGCAGGCGGTGTCGGCGTGTGGCGCGGGCCCACTCCCGCTCGTACCGCTCCGGCCGCCCGGCCGCGACGCACCGTACGGCGGCCTCGGCCGTCGCCAGGGCGAGCGCGATGCCCTCACCGGTGAGCGCGTCCACGTAGCCCGCCGCGTCCCCGACGAGCAGGACCCGGCCCTCGACCCTGCGCCGCACCCGCTGGAGCAGCGGCCCCGCACCGCGTACCTCCGTGGCGGGGGCCCCGCGCAGCGCGGCGGTGAGGGCCGGGAAGCCGGTCAGATGCTCGTCGTACCCGCGGCGGACGCGGCTCAGTACCGCGACCCCCACCAGGCCGTCGGCGACCGGGGTCACGTACGCCTCGCCCCGGCCGGACCAGTGGACCTCCACGAAGTCCGTCCACGGGGCGACGTGGTAGTGGCGGCGCAGTCCGTACCGGCCCCGCGCGCTGCGGGGCAGTTCCAGGCCGAGCCGGCGGCGGACGGGAGAGTGCAGACCGTCGGCGGCGATCAGCCAACGCGCCGTGATTCCGGCGGCGTTGACGCTGTCCCGCGTCTGGCGCACCTCGCCGACCCTGCCGGGGACGATCCGTACGCCGAGGCCGAGGGCGCGCTCGTGCAGCGAGCGGTGCAGGGTCGTACGGCGGATGCCCAGCCCCGGCCGGTCCCGGAAGGGTGCTTCGGCGCGGCGGAGGCCGTCCACGTAGCGGATGCCGCGCAGCTCCCGGCCCGCCGGTTCCACGCCCAGCGCCCGGAGGGCGGCGACACCGCCGGGCATGACGCCCTCGCCGCACGCCTTGTCCACGGGCGCCGTGCGCGGCTCGACCACCACTGCCGTGAGCCCGGCCAGCGTGGCGTGCACGGCCGCCGCGAGCCCGGCCGGGCCGCCACCGGCCACCAGGACGTCGATCATGCCGGAACCGGTGTGCCGGCGGCGGCCAGCGTCTGGTTCTCGCAGCGGATGCGCACGGTCAGCACGGCTGCGTTCAGCACCGTGAAGACGACGGCGGTCACCCAGGCGGTGTGCACCAGCGGCAGCGCCACCCCCTCGGCCACCACGGCCACGTAATTGGGGTGCCGCAGCAGCCGGTACGGCCCCCGGGTCACCAGCGCCAGCCCCGGTACGACGAGCACGCGGGTGTTCCAGCGCGGTCCGAGCGTCCCGACGCACCACCACCGCAACGCCTGCGCGCCCGCCAGCACCGCCAGCATCGGCCAGCCCAGCGCGGGCACGAACGGCCGCCCGCCGAGCCACACTTCGAGCGGACAGCCCGCCAGGAGGCCCACGTGCAGGGCGACCATCGCCGGATAGTGTCCGTCACCCGCCACGATCGCCCCGCGCGACCTGCTCCAGCGCTCATTACGGCGGGCCACGGCCAGTTCGGCCACCCGCTCACCCGCGACGGCGGCCACCAGCAGCGCGTACCAGATCATGTGTCTGTCCTCCTGTCGTGCTCGCGCTCGTGCTCACCAGCTCAGCAGCACCAACTCGCAGGCCAGACCCGGCCCGACGGCCAGCAGCAGTCCCGGAGTGCCCGGCGGCGGGCGGCGTTCGGCGAGGGTGTCGCGCAGGACGTGCAGCACGGAGGACGAGGAGAGGTTGCCCACCTCGGCCAAGTGGCGTCGGCTGAGGTCGAGTTCCTCGGCGGGCAGATCCAGCGCCGCGGTGACGGCCTCCAGGATGCGGGGGCCGCCGGGATGGCACACCCAGGCCGTCACGTCCTGCGGCTTCAGACCGTGGTCGCCGAGCAACTCCCGTACGTCGTCGGCCAGATGCTGCCGGAGCGCCTGCGGGATGCCCGGATCGAGGACGACCTTGAACCCGGAATCCCCGATGTCCCAGCCCAGTACGCCGCCCGTGTCCGGGTACAGCCGGCTGCGGGTGTCCACGACCGTCGGGCCCGTGAACGCCTCCGCGCGGTCGGCCCCGCAGGCCACCACGGCGGCGGCGCCGTCACCGAAGAGGCCGGTGGCGACCAGGTTGGCCATGGAGGCGTCCCCGCGCTGGAAGGTGAGCGAACACAGCTCGACCGACAGCAGCACCGCCACCTGCCCGGGGCGCCCCAGCAGGAAGTCGTGCACGCGCGCCAGCCCGGCCGCGCCCCCGGCACAGCCCAGACCGAACAGCGGTACCCGCCGCACGTCCGGCCGCAGCCCGAGCCGGCCCGCCACCCGTGCGTCGACGGACGGTACGGCGACCCCGGTGACCGAGGTGAAGACCAGCAGGTCCACGTCGGCCGCCGACAGCCCGGCGGCGCGCAGCGCGTCCCGGACCGCACGGGCGCCCAGGTCGGTGGCGGCGGTGATGTAGAGGTCGTTGGCGGCGCCGAAGCCGTCCAGCGTCCCGTACCGGTCGAGCGGCAGCGTCATGTGGCGGGCGCGTACCCCGGAGTTGCGGTGCAGGCGGTCCAGCACCCGGCGGTCGGCGCCCCGGGGCAGACAGGCGCCGGCCACCATGTCGGTGATCTCGGCCTGGGCGAAGCGGTACGGCGCGAGGGCACCGTGCACGGCGGCGATCCGCGTCATGACGCTCCCGTACGTCGGCCGATCCCGGTGGACTCAGCAGGCCTTCCCGGGGTGGCCGGCCCGGCACCAGAGATCGCCCGTCCGGCCGTTCCGGATCGTAGCGCGCCCGGCGGGGCTCCTACGATCGCCGGGTGGTGACTCCCGAGCAGTCGACGGTCCCGGCCCGCAGGTTCTCCGCCCTGGCCGGGGCGTGCCACCCCGGCCCGTTGGCGGCGGTCACCGCGCTGACGGCGGCGCTTGCCGCGACGGCGGGACAGGAACCGGGCCGCTGCCTGCTCACCACCGGCGCCGTGCTCGCCGGGCAGCTCTCCATCGGCTGGTGCAACGACGCCGTCGACGCGCGCCGGGACAGCGTCACGGGCCGCCGGGGCAAGCCCGTCGCGGACGGCGCGATCGAGGCCGGGCAGGTGTGGACGGCCGCGTGGGCCGCGCTGGCCGTGTGCGTGACGCTCTCCTTCGCCTCCGGGTGGGCGGCGGGCGCCGTGCATCTGACCGCCGTCGCGGCCGCGTGGGCGTACGACCTGCGGCTCAAGGCGACCCGCTGGTCCTGGGCGCCGTACGCGGTGGCCTTCGCCGCGCTCCCGGCCTTCGTCACGCTGGGCCTGCCCGGGCACCCGTGGCCCGCCTGGTGGGTCCTCGCCGCCGGTGCGCTGCTGGGCGTCGGCGCCCACCTCGGCAACGTACTGCCGGACATCCGGGGCGACCTGGCGACCGGCGTACGGGGCTGGCCCCAGCGGCTCGGCCCCGACCGCGTACGGCTGCTGCTGCCGGTACCCCTGGTCACCGCGTCGGCCCTGCTGGCACTCGGGCCCGCCGGACCGCCCGGCGCCCGGCACCTGGCCGCGCTGGCGGGGGCCGGGCTGATCGCGGCGGCGGGTACGGTGCTGGGCCGCCGCCGGGAACGGGCCGCGTTCGCTGCGGCGGTCGCCGTGGCGGCACTGGACGTGGCGCTGCTGCTGGGCGGCGGCGGGTACGGGACCCGGACATCCTGAGACCGACGGAACCGCGTCCGAGCGGCCGCCCGGGCCGAAGTACCCGACGTGTTGTCACGTCCGGTGCCATGGTGCTCTGCTACGGCAGCAGCTCCGTGGTCGACGAGCCGACGAGTTCTTGATCAGTCGAAGGCCACGACGAGACGAACGGCGTCATCACCGAATCGATCCTCCCGAGCTTTCATCACGGCGAACACATGAGGCCAGTGGGACCTGGGGCCCAGGATGGAACCAGCCGTCAACGACTCGTAGCTGCACAGCAGGTTTCCACTGTTCCGATCCACGAGCCGGTCAGGGTTCTGTCACAGTTTGTGGCACCTCCACGGCTGCCGTGCCGACCCCTGCCTGCCCGGGCCCTGAGACACGGTGCGATCTCCACGGCGGGGCAGTCGGGCCCCGGCCGACGGGTCAGGAGGAACGAGTGACACAGATCATCGCCTAAGTCTCACGGACGTTCAACGAGTCTCTGCTCTTGCCCAACTGGCCCCGGACCGACTGCTCGCCCGCAACGGTCGAGCTGCACACGCCCCTGGTGCGGCACATCGTGGGCGAGCCGTCAGCGATCGAGTCGCACTCCCCGTTCACGTCCGCGATCATGCAGGCCGTCAGCACACCGGAACTCGCGACCGCGCTCGCTCGCAACGGCGGTCTGAGCTTCCTGCACTGACCACCCCGAAGGCCGCCGTCAAGTTCCTCGCGCGTGACGGACTCGTGCTCTTCGACAACCCCGACGCGTTAGTCCTCCGCGCCTTCAGGCGCGAGACCGCGCTATGTGACCCGGACCCCGGGACGACGGCCCCCAACCAGTTCGCCTGCCGACTCGGCTGCGGCAACGCGATCCGCACCGACAGTCACGCGCAGCCGGCACGAGAACACGCTGATCAGCTCGATGCGAGGGCACCCTCGTGGCCCCAGCCCCTGGGTGAGTGGAGGCTGGTGCTCACCGCATGGCTCTGCAGAAGCGCCATGCCGACGTCAAGGAGGAGTTCTACGCGCGGGTGCGTACGGAAACGCACCAGACACCGGAAGTCGAAAGGCGGATCCGCAAAGAGGTTGTCCGCTTGAAGGGAGCTCTTCGGGACTCCCGGGCGGCCGAAGCCGAGTCTCGGCGTCGAGCAGAGCAGATGGCTCTCGCGGCAGAGGAAGACATAGCCCGGATCTCCCCGCTCATGCACCGAAGAACCTGCTCGGCCGCTACAACGTCACCGACAGCGTCCCGGCCACTGGTGTCCTGCACACATCCCAACCCGCACGCCCCCGATTTGGGCGACGAGACCGGAGAGTGAGCACGCTGCCCAACGTCGCCGGCCTATTCCACACAGGGCTGTTCCGCTCGGCCTTCAGATCGACGCAAGGTCGGCTGATGCCCATACTCTGAAGCGATGACCTTTGATGTGCGTCCGATCACTGCCTCCGACCTCCACGCCGCGAACGCGATCGGCGAAGAGAAGCAGTGGAAACTGATCGCGGCGCCGAGCGGCGCCATATGCCTCGCAGGTGAAGACCGCAGCCCGGCCTTCGCGTATCTCTGCACAGAGGGCGACACGGTGCTCGGCTGGGTGTACGGCGCCTGTCGTCCGCCAGAGTCGGGCTACATCGCCGTCGATCGGATCATCGTTGCTCCACAGCACCGCAACCGCGGTGTAGCGCGGGCACTGATAGCCCACGTATTGGCCGCCTTCCCGGACACAGAAGTACTCATGGCGGCATGGGACCACGACCTGGTGGCCTTCTACGCTGCTCTCGGGTTCCACCAGGCCGACGACGGCACCATGACCAACAAGCTGTAGCCGACCGGCTGGCAGGCACCACCGTCACTTCGGGAATCCCTGCGGTCGGCATGCAAGCGCCGGCGGAGCGGCGCTGGGAACTGTGACGCGGAACGGAGCCGTGAGGCGGGTGCCTGATGGTCGTAGCTACGGGGGCCATCGATGCCCGATGCCGAGGCGTTCGGGAATGCCGACCTTCCGACGGTAGCGGCATTGCGCGGCCCGCTCGGATTGCACACCGAGCGTGGCGACGATCCGCTTGAACATCAGCAGCGGCTTGCCCGTGCGAGTGGCTAGCAGCATGCCTCCAAATCGTCGCGGGCGGCTTGGAGCGGCGCGAGCGCGCGGGGGTCCTCCGCTCCAACGGGGCGACGGACGCCGCCCGCGACCGGGCTCAAGCCTCATCCTGGCTTCTGAGCCCGGCCTCATAGTTCTCCATCGCCCCCCTGCCGCTCAGGCACCCGCGCCGGAGCAAACTTGACCTTCGAAGCCCGGCGCGGCCGAGGATAGCGGCCCCGCAGTAGCTGCGGACCTGCACCGCCCACGGCTGATTACAGGGATCGCACCGGAGCGACGCCCCGCCGCACTCGTTATCGGTCACATCTGCCGAAGCCCCGCCGACCCAGTGCGGTGCGGACGCTGAGGCAGCCCACGGCCGGACACAAGGACTTGACAGGGAACTGTGCTCGTGCCGGCACGAAACGCGGATCTCCGGCGGACCCGCGGTCCTGTGGGTCGGGTTCCGCCGGGACAGCCTGACATGGGTCGGGCCGGGCGGCGAGCCAACGTGGTACGCGAGTTGGCCGACCTTGCACCGCGGCTTCTGCCCCCGCTGTGGAAGCCAGCTCGTCTCGCTCGCCGACGGCTCCGACATGATCATGGTGACCGGCTTCAGCCTCGACGACCGCAACGGCACGGACCCCGTCGGGCACTCGTTCCGCGAGGAGGCGGTGCCTTGGATGATGATTGACCTGGCGTCAGCATGACAGCCGCAGAAGAGATGGTCACCGCCGGCACCGGACGCCCGTCATGGCGTACGGCGTGCACTTGGCCGAGGTGCCCCGGAACGGCGCCGCGCTGTACGACCTGACGCGGGCCCGGGCTCGGTACGAGCGGCGGGGTCAGCGGGTACGGCCGGCTCAGCCCGTTCGAGCGGTGGACGCTGAACACTCCACTGGCTCGGCGACGAAAGCGTGGCCCTCGTACGCGCCGCCCACGTCATCCATTACGTCCGCCACCATGTCACCGCACTGCGAGGCAGCTACTGAGAACTCCTGCCGGAATGATCTACGGGTCAGGAGTCGATCTCCCAGTAAAGGGCGCCGGCCTGGGCCAGGGGTTCCAACGTCTCGACGAAGGACGACTCGTCCGCGCCGGGCGGGAGGTTCACGGCGAGGTAGGTGCCCCGCAGCCACTCATGCGGCAGGCCGGTGTCGACGGCCTTGCCGTGCAGGAGCTCGTGCACCCGCTCTCGGTCCGCGTGTTCCACGACGAGTGCGACGCGAAGGGTCCGATGGCCGGACTTGCGCAGGACCTCGGTCACCAGGTGGTCGCTGTCGATGGCCACCACGTCGCGATAACAGATTCCGTAGGTGAAGAACGGCAGACAAGCCACCTCGAAGGTGTCCTCAGTAAGCCGGCGGGTCCACAGCTGCTCGCGCGAACCGTCCTGCCGGTCCGACAGATTGGCGTGGATCATGTAGTTGGCGGGGCCCCGACCGATCGGGTTCTCGTGCGTGATGATGGTGATGGGGTGCCTCCTGGAGCTGATTCCCGACTCCAGGATCCTCCAACAGCCGCCTCGGTCCTTCTGAAGCGGGGCGGGTTCAGACGTCGCCGGCAGACCGGTGCACGTCCGAGGCCGAGGAAGGCTTCGTGGATGCCGTCGCGGACCTCCCAGCGGATTCGCAGGCGGCGGAACCAGTGCGGATGGACGAACGCGCGCGGGCGATCAGCGGTCTCACCCCCAGGCCCCCAAACACCAGCCGACGGCACCCCGCTCTGGCCGCACAGCTCGACCGCGGCCATCTGTTCGCCCGCAGCGGCGAGGGCAACGCGGCCGACTGGGTCGTCGAGGCGGGCGTCAAGGCCAACGAGTTGCCCGCCCTGCGGGCCTACCTGCTCAAGCGCTTCAGCGACTGGGCGCCCGACCTCCACTCGTTCCTCACCGACAGCGACGGCTATGTCGAGCGGGCGATCTGGTCTCCGCCGACCCCGCTGACGTGGGAGCACACGCCATGGAGCCGTTCGACGGTCATGGTGTCAACCTGGCACTGCTGGACGCGGTCGAACTCGCGCACGCCATCGCCCAGCAGGACACTCCGGAATCGGCCGTACGCCGCTACGAGCCGACCATGCAGTCCCGCGCGGTGACGGGTACTTGGCAGATCACCTTCCAGGCCCAGGTCGACGCGCCCTTTCCCACCACCCTCGACCGCACCGCGACCATCGACGGCGACACGATCACCGGCTCGGCAGTGCTCCCGACGGGCACATTCCCGTTCAGCGGCGCGCGCAAGACCCCGGCGTGACCAAGCTCCTTCCAGCCCGGGTACCGGCTCACCTGGCTGACAGCGCGCCGGTCTGATCCCTCACCCAGAGAGCGGGCTTCGGCAGTCCCGCAACGCGACAGGAAGCCCTCCTCGACGGGACAGGCGCGGGATCGAGGTCATCAGCTGAATCTCGTTATCGAGGGTCATGCCCGATGAGGTAGAAGTGCGGCATGGATACCGCCGTACTTGAGCAGTTGCTGGACGACACCTTCGATCACGCGCTCGTGCACCACGGATACACCAACTACATGCGCGACTACGAGATCATCGTCTACGCGACGGCTGATCCCCGAACCGGCATCAAGCCGGCCTACCTGCGGTATCTCTTCCGGTACTGCGTCGAGGCCCGGTGTGAGACGTCAGTGCCGGCGGACATCTGGCGGGTCTCCTTGGACGACCGGCTCATCGACCACGAAACCGGTGCCGATCTTGACGGATACGTCTGGGGGGTGAAGTGCCACGCCCTGTACCCGGGAGCCAAACTGCTTCCCGAGTCCGAGGAAACTCGCCGCTGGTCGAAGGCCCTTGGGATCGACTTTCACGAGGTCCGCATCGAAACCAACGCCCACATCATGACCTTGCTCTTCTCGGACCTCCAGGTGAGCGAGGTCCCGATCGGATACGCGCCCTTCATCACGGAGTAGGGATCAGAATCCATGTGACCTTACGACTGCCGTCCGTCCAGGTCGTCTTCCTGACACGGGACGAGATGCTCCGAGCGACACCGAGCGGGAACGGCTGCGCCCGTTCCTGCCTGCCAGCAATGGACGTTGTGGCCGGTGGCGGGATCATCGGCAGGTGATCGACGGGATTCCGCATCGGGTGCGGACGGGGGTGCCGTGGCGTGACCTGCCCGAACGCTTCGGGCCGCGGAAGACCGTCTACGAACGCCACCGCCTGTGGCCTGTGGTCGGCCGACGGCACCTGGGAACGTCCGCTCCAGCAGGTCCAAGCCGCGGCCGGCGCCCCCACCGACCGTTCTCCGGCAAGCCCCACCTGAGCGCGGACGGCGGCTGCCGCCCGCTTTCCCTGATCGTCACGCCAGGCCAACGGGCCGATTACACCCAGCTCAAGCCGGTCCTGGAGAAGATACGGGTGCCCAGACCTAGCCCAGGGCGACCACGCAAGAAGCCGGACAGCCTCGCGGCCGACAAGGCCTAGGTCATGTCCCTTCACGTGGTGTAGCTGATCATTCGGCGGTGGCGGGCAGGCAGGTGGTGTTGTCCGGATAGAGGCTGTCCATGCTCTCGATGGAGAGACAGCGGCGGGGGAAGGCGATCCACTCGTCGTGGAATTCGACGAGGACGGCCGTGGCCAGGCGGGCGACGGCTGCGTTCGGGAAGACCTGGACGACGTCGGAGCGTCGCTTGCTCTCCCGGTTCAGGCGTTCGAGCGGGTTCGTCGACTGGATCTTCTTCCAGTGCTGGTTGGGGAAGTCCGCGAACGCGGTCAGGTCCTCCTTCGCTTCCAGCAGCATCTGCTTGACCTTGGGGAACTGTCGGCCGAGCATGCCGGCGACGGTGTCGAGCTGGGTCCTGACCGCCTCGGTAGTGGGCTGGGCGAAGGCTGTGCGGATCGTCGCGGTGACCCTCTCCGCGGCCCCTTTCGGGATCACGGAGAAGACATCGCGCACGAAGTGAACGCGACAGCGCTGCCAGCCGGCTCCGATCATGGCCTTGCGAACGGCGTTGACCAGGCCGCTGTGGCTGTCGGATCTGACCAGGCGGACGCCACTCAGGCCGCGTTGCCGCAGCGAGCGGAGGAACTCGGTCCAGAAGGCCTCCGTCTCGCTGTCCCCGACCATGACGCCCAGGACTTCACGGCCTCCCTCCTCGGTGACGCCGGTCGCGATGACAACGGCCTGGTACACGAGCTGGTGGTCGACGCGGGCCTTGACGTAGGCGGCGTCGAGGAAGACGTAGGGGAACCGGGTGTGATCAAGGGGCCGTGCCCTGAACGCGTCGAGCTGTTCGTCCAGGCTGGCGCAGATCCGGGAGACCTCGCTCTTCGATATGCCGGTGTCCGATCCGAGAGCTTTCACGAGGTCGTCTACGGAACGGGTGGAGACACCGTGGACGTATGCCTCCATGACGACCGCGTAGAGAGCCTGGTCGATCCGGCGTCGACGCTCGAGCAGGCTGGGGAAGAAACTCCCGGCCCGGAGTTTCGGGATCGCGAGTTCCAGGTCACCGGCCTGCGTGGTCACGGTCTTCTCCTGGTGCCCGTTACGCAAAGCGGTGCGGGTGTCGGTCCGCTCCCCCGCTCTGCACCGATCCTGGCGGTGGCCTCGGCCTCGATCAGTTCCCGCAGCAGCCGCTCTGCGACCTCTCGGACGAGTTCAAACCATCTGCCGAACGTAGCGACTCAAGCAGGCGAAGTAGGTCATGCTGGGACAAGGCCACCAGGCACCCCCTTGGACCGAACTGGCACTTCACCAAGGGCAGTTGCACGGCGGCCTGCCCCATTTTCAGGGAGCGTTCACCGGCAGCCGATGCACACGGGGGCACAGAAACGGCGCACTTCCCAGCCAAGATCCGTTACACCCCATGAAGGGACGCCATCTGGCCCTTACCTCCACCGGAGTACGACTCCGGCTCCCCCGGGCGCGCACTTGGCTGCCGTTCGACCACGCCCTCCTGACCGGAGTCACCGTCGGACAGTACGAGGCCGTTCTCTCGTACAGCGTATGCGCCCCTCTGCCCCTCTCGGGTCCGGCAGCACCATGGCTCGGCGTCGCTATCGAACACGGCATAGCCCAGCTATAACGGGAACCCAAGGATCTATATACGTCTCAACTAAGCGGCTCAGGAGCCCCGTTGGTTCCCCATCCTGTCGCACTCGACCTCCCCCACGCTCTGGTTGAGTGGGTAACCATGCTCATCGTCACCCGTGGGGACGACCGGCGCTGCCCCCTGCACCGCACACGCTTACGTCACCTCCGCCATCGGGCACCTGGCGGATCGGACGCTGGGGCTGCTGAAGGTCCTGCGTGAGACGGACCCTGACTTCGCCCTGCTGGACGGCACGCTCGCCGAGCCCGACCGGGTTGGCGACGAGCGGGCCGACTGCTCCGCCAAGCACAAGCGGCGCGGCGTGCACGTGCAGGTCGTCACGGATCCCCAAGGGAAGATCCTGGCGCTGGCGCCGCCGGGCCGGGCCCACGACCTGACCGCCGCCCGCACCCACCGGATCATCCGCATCTGCGAGCGTCAGGGCGTCCCGATCCTCGGGGACATGGCCTACATCGGCGCCGGCGACTGGGTCACCACCGCCAAACACCGCCCGCCAGGTGGCGAACTCACGCCCACCGAACAGACCTCAACCGACCCCTCTCCACAGCCCGGGCCCCCGTCGAACGCGGAGTCGCCTGCCTGGAGTGGCTCAGCAGGCCGCCCGCCGGGTTCGCTCCGGCTGGGCTCTGATCAATTTCCTTCAGCGGCACTCTGAGGCGAAGGACAAGGCCCATTCGTCGGCCGCGCGGTATCCCCCGGAGACCGCATACCGCGCTTCGAGGGTTGCGAGCACCTGGGACAAAGGGTCACCGGCCATGGCCGTGTCTCCCAACCGTCCGAGGTCACAGGTTGGTAGCCGCGAGTCCTTCCTCGGTGTCCCGGGCGCCGGTCACCGCGTTCCGCGGAACGGCTTCCGCGAGGGCTACGAGCTCTTGCTCAGCCAGTTCCATGTCACCGGCTCCGGCGTTGTCCTCCAGATAGCGGCGACGTTTGGTGCCCGGGATGGGAACGGCCCCCTGCGCGCTGACCCAGGCAAGAGCGATCTGCGAGGGCGTCGCCTGTCGGGCGGCGGCAATGTCGCGGATCCTGTCGACCAGGTGCAGGTTGGCCGCGATGTTCTCGGGCGAGAAGCGCGGCAAGGTACGGCGGGCGTCATCCGCGTCGAGGTCGTCCACGCTACGGATCTGTCCGGTGAGGAAGCCACGGCCGATCGGGGAGAAGGCGACCAGACCGATACCCAGTTCATTCAGAGTGTCCTTGATTCCATTGACCAAGAGATCCTGGCTGAACAGGGACAGCTCCGACTGCACGGCGGTCAGGGGGTGGACGGCGTGGGCACGGCGAATGGTGCCGGCCGCTGCCTCGGACAGGCCGATATAGCGAACCTTCCCGGCCTGCACGAGCTCTCCCATGGCACCGACCGTCTCCTCGATCGGCACGTCCGGGTCGACCCTGTGCAGGTAGTAGAGGTCGATGACATCGATGCCGAGGTGGCGCAGGGAGCGGTCGGCGGCGCGGTGTACGTGAGCTGCGCTGGCGTCCATGACAGCGTTGTTCTCGAAGTCACGTCCGAACTTGGTGGCGATGGTGATCTCGTCCCGCCGGGAGCCCAGTGCGCGGCCGATCAGCTTCTCGTTCTCATAGGGACCGTACGCTTCGGCGGTGTCGATGTGGGTGACGCCGAGGTCGACGGCGCGGTTCAAAGTGGCGACAGCCTCTTCTTCGTCGCGCGCGCCGTAGGCGACGCTCATTCCCATTGCGCCAAATCCCTGCCGGGAGACCTTCAGCCCTTGCGTGCCGAGCTCAATGGTCCTCATGCGATGTGCCTTTCACTATTGTCCGTACAACGGTCTGATGCTGTCGATCAGGCGGCGGGCGGGCCGAAGACAACCCTCTGGCGGGTGACCCGCCCGTCCGGTCCGACGGAGAAGATCTGTACGAATGCCAGACCGTCGGCATCATCCAGGCGGCCTCCTGCGGGAACACCCGCCACACCGCGGACAATGTGGTCGCCGTCGACCTGCCACGCCTGACGAATTCGGTGCTCGACCTCTCGCGGGGTTCCGAGGTCGGCCATGAACTTCTTGATGGCCGGGAGCCCTTGCACCGTGGTGCTCCCGAAGTGCAGCACCGCATCGTCAGCGAATACGCCGAACGCGGTCTCGTGCTGCCCCGCGTCGACGGAACGAAGGAACGATGTGATCCATTCAGGCGCGGTGGGTGACATGGTTGTCGTGCTCCTTGCTGTGGTCAGCGGCGTGTTGTGCATGGCGGGCTCCGGCGGGGCGGAGTCGCTGAGGGGGCCCTAGTCCTGGGGCTGGCGCCCTTCCGTCAGAGCCTTGTAGGAAGCGATCTTGCGGTCGATGGCGACTAGATGCCTCTGCGTGCGGCGCATCTCCTCGATGACACGTTCCCTATGGGACGACAGGAGCTTGAGCCGCTCCTCGGCAGTCCCGTCACGACGGCTCAGGTCGGCCATGACGCGGATGTCCGCGATCGACATCCCCGTTTCTCGCAGCATGACCAGCCCCGCGATCCACGACAGGTCGGCTGCACGGTATCGCCGGCGGCCGCCGCCATCTCGGGGGGTTGGATCCAGCAAAAGACCTTCCCGCTCGTAGTAGCGCAGCGTTTCGACCGCCACCCCCGTTGCCTCCGCGGCCTGGCCGATGGCGAGACCTTCGGCGGGAACCTTGACCGAGATGTCCGGAAGGAGTAGATCGCTCACAACCCCCACTGTTCCACCTGGAGCGCACTACAGGTCAAGTCAGGGCGGTCGCGCGTGGACATGGATAGCCCAGACACCTGCGCCCGGTCTCCCTCACGATGCCTGCGCCCTCTCACCCCGACGCCAGACTCATCGGGATCACCAGATCTCCACCAGTCACGCCCGTGGCGCTCAAGGGAAGAGTCAGATACACACAAGCACGTCATCATCGGCGGGAGCCGGGGCATACAAATAAGGCGCTTCTCCTCCGCCACACAAACCGAAATCTGATTCCTGGAATCAGGTTCCGGATTTTTGTTGATTCGAGTTGTCCGCAGACCTCTACGAAAATTCAGGCACAGCCAAAGCGGCAAGGACTCCCTTGCTGCGCAGGTTCATGTATCGACCTTCTTCAAAGCATGCAGGCAATTGCCCCCAAAGCCCGCAGGGAGTATTCCCCCACTCCCTGCGAAGGGGCGGCGTGGCCTCCAACCCCCAGGAGCCACGCCGCCCGCTATCTCGAACCCATGAATCAAGGTGGCAATTTCCCCACGCCTCGACCGGGCATTTCATACCCATATCAGTCACAATGGGCGTAGTCGGTTCCTTGGCTGTCCTTTCCGTCGGCTGCTCTACCACAACCAGCGGTTCACACAGGAACACGGACGTCCGGACGAACGCGACCTCGGCTCCGGCCACCGACACACCGTCGCCGCGCGTGCGGAGCGCCAGACCGCCCACAGCTGCCCTGCCGAGGGACGTTGAGCGCACGGCTCCCGCGTTCGTCACGGCCTACTCGGAGCACGATGCGCGCGACGGTGCCGATAGCTCGTATCCCGATGCCGGCGCCAGGGCCACCTGGCTCACAGCCGGTGAACTGGCGGATGCCCTGGCCGAGCAGCATCCGAGTCAGGGCGTCGAGTGGGCCGCTCTTCGGGCCGAGCAAGCCCACCAGGCCACCAAGATCACGTCGGCGGTCGTCCCCGATGGCGCACCGCCCACGACCGGGGCCTCCGCCCTCGTCCGCGTGGGATACACCGTCCCGACCGTGCCGCGGTCGGGACACCTACGCCGAAGCAATGAACAGCTCGCGCTGCGCCTGGAGCACACCTCCGAGGGCTGGCGCGTCACCGCGCTGCCCTGGGCGTGACGGCGGCGCGATGAACAACGGCACGAAGGCGGGACTGGGCGTGGTAGCGGCCGGATTGGTCTCGGGAGTCGTCCTCCTGACCACTTTCGGCACCGCCGACAGCGCTACCCCAGACAGTTGCCTTGGTGGCACTCAAGATGGCGGTGGGCCAAGCCCCTTTTTCAGGGCCCGCATGTTCACTGAGCTTCTTCGAGTTGGCCACCGATCGGGTGATGGGCCCTGAAGCGCAACGAGCGAGGCCCCCGAGCTGTTGATCGAGATGTCTGACGTCTCAA
>NZ_JBEXEQ010000024.1:0-125253 GCF_040703155.1 Streptomyces sp. NPDC005435 | reverse complement strand
AAACGCCCGGTTACATTCCGAACCCGGAAGCTAAGCCTCACAGCGCCGATGGTACTGCAGGGGGGACCCTGTGGGAGAGTAGGACGCCGCCGAACAAATTTTAGGGAAACCCCCGCACCATTGGTGCGGGGGTTTTCTGCGTTCCGGACCCTTTTCCCTCCGAGAAGGGGAAGGTAATAAGGAATCGTCAGAGTCGGCCCGCTGCTTTCAGAGCGAGATAGGTGTCCGCGAGCGCGGGGGCCAGCTCGTCGGGTGTCGCGTCCACCACCGTCACGCCGTGGCGCCGCAGTTGATCCGCCGTCCGCTCGCGTTCGCGCTGGGCCTGGGCGGCTGCCGCCGCCTCGTACACCGCGTCGATGTCGCCTCTTCCCTGGGCCATCGCCGCGATGTGCTGGTCGGCCACCGAGGCCACGACGACGGTGTGACGGCTGGTCAACTGAGGGAGTACCGGCAGCAGACCCTCCTCCACGGGGGCCGCGTCGAGCGCGGTGAAGAGGACGACGAGGGAACGTCGAGAGGCCGTACGCACAACCGTGGCGGCCAGGCCTCGGGCGTCCGTCTCGACGAGCTCCGGTTCCAGCGTGGCCAACGCGTTGACCAGCGAGGGCAGTACATCGCCGGCGGACTTGCCCTGGACGAGGGCGCGGACCTGGCGGTCGTAGGCCAGCAGGTCCACGCGGTCACCCGCGCGGGAGGCCAGGGCGCCCAGGAGGAGCGCGGCGTCCAGGGACGCGTCCAGGCGCGGGGCGTCGCCCACGCGGCCGGCCGAGGTGCGTCCGGTGTCCAGGACGAGCAGGATGCGGCGGTCGCGTTCGGGCCGCCAGGTGCGTACGGCCACGGAGGACTGGCGGGCGGTGGCGCGCCAGTCGATCGAGCGGGTGTCGTCGCCGGGTACGTACTCGCGGAGGCTGTCGAATTCGGTGCCCTCACCGCGTGTCAGGACGCTTGTACGACCGTCCAGTTCACGCAATCGAGCGAGTTTCGACGGTAGGTGCTTTCGGCTGGTGAACGGGGGCAGAACCCGTAGTGTCCAGGGGATTCGATGGATGCCCTGGCGGGAGAAGAGTCCGAGGGGGCCGTAGGAACGGATGGTCACCCGGTCGGCCCGGCGGTCGCCGCGGCGGGTGGGGCGCAGCCGGGTCGTCACACGCCGGCGTTCGCCGGGCGGGACGGTCAACCGGTGCCGGGAGCCGTCCAGTTCGGTGCCCGGCTGCCAGCTGCTGGGTGGCCACGCGTCCCGCAGGCGAGCGCGCAGCAGGCGGCGGGACGGGTTGGTGACGGTGAGTGTGACATCGGCGGTTTCGCCGAGACGGACGGAGGTGTCGCCGGAGCGAGTGAGGAGGAGCCGCCGCACGGGAGCGGCGAGAGCGAAGTCGCAGGCACAGGCCAGGGCCAGGGAGCCGTCGACCGCGAGGAGCCCGGTCCAGCTGGGCTCCAGGACGCCGACCGGGAGGGAGCCCAGGGCCGCGATGAGGGCGGCGCGTCCGGTGAGCGGCATCAGCGGGGCACCGGGACGTGGGCGAGAACGGAGTTGATGACGGAGTCGGCGGTGACGCCCTCCATCTCGGCCTCGGGCCGGAGCTGGACGCGGTGGCGCAGGGCGGGCAGCGCGAGGGCCTTCACATCGTCGGGGATGACGTAGTCACGGCCCGTCAGCCAGGCCCAGGCACGTGCCGCAGCGAGCAGGGCGGTCGCGCCGCGCGGGGTGACGCCCAGGGTGAGGGAGGGGGACTCGCGGGTGGCGCGGCAGATGTCCACCACGTAGGCGGTGATCTCGGGGGAGACGGTGGTCTTGGCGACGGCGGCGCGGGCCGCCTCCAGGTCGGCGGGGCCGGCGACGGGACGTACGCCGGCGGCACGCAGGTCGCGGGGGTTGAAGCCCGAGGCGTGGCGGGTGAGGACGTCGATCTCGTCCTGCCGGGAGGGCAGAGGGATCGTCAGCTTCAGCAGGAAGCGGTCCAGTTGGGCCTCGGGGAGCGGGTAGGTGCCCTCGTACTCCACGGGGTTCTGGGTGGCCGCGACGAGGAACGGCTCGGGAAGCGGGCGCGGGGTGCCGTCGACCGTGACCTGACGTTCCTCCATGGCTTCGAGGAGGGAGGACTGGGTCTTGGGCGGGGTGCGGTTGATCTCGTCGGCGAGAAGGAGGTTGGTGAAGACGGGGCCGGGCTGGAAGGAGAACGCGGCGGTGCGGGCGTCGTAGACCAGTGAGCCGGTGACGTCGCTCGGCATCAGGTCGGGGGTGAACTGGACGCGCTTGGTGTCGAGTTCGAGGGCCGAGGCGAGAGCGCGCACGAGGAGGGTCTTGGCGACTCCGGGCACGCCTTCGAGGAGTACGTGTCCACGGCAGAGGAGGGCGACGACCAGCCCGGTGACGGCGGGGTCCTGGCCGACCACGGCTTTGGCGATCTCGGCGCGCAGGGCTTCCAGGGAGGCCCGGGCGGTGTCCGCGTCCCCGGTGTTTCCGGCGTTGTCGGTGGTCGGCTCCGTCATGGACGGCGTACCTCTCTTTCGAGGGCGTCGAGTCGGTCGGTGAGGGCGACGAGGGCCGCGTCGTCGGTGGGCGGCGGGCCGAAGAGGAGGGCATGCGCGGCGGTTTGGCCGTCGACGTCCGCCAGATGGGCGGAGAGGGCCGGGAGCAGGACCTCGGGCGTGTGGGCCTGGGTGAGCGGGACGCCGACGAGTAGGGCCAGGCGGGTGCGGGTCGCGGCGCGCAGGGCGTCGGCGGCGCGGTCGCGGGCGTCGGCCTTGCGGTAGAGGCGGGCGCGGCCTTCGGTGGTCTCGGAGGCGCGGATCGCGACGGGGATGTTCTCCGGGACGAGCGGGCCGAAGCGGCGCCCCCGCCAGAGGGCCGCGAGGCACGCGGCGATGAACAGTTGCAGGGTGCCCCAGAGCCAGCCCGTGGGGAGCAGGTCGAAGAGGCTCTTGCGGTCCTGGGAGTCGGTGAGGGCGGAGTCGTCGAGCGAGGGGAGGTACCAGACCAGATGGGGCCGGGAGCCGAGGAGTTGCAGGGCGAGCGAGGCGTTGCCCTGCTGGTCGAGCCGCTTGTTCAGGAGGATGTCGGGCGCGCCGAGGACGACGGTGTCGCCGCCTTGGGAGCCGGCCGGCAGACGGAGCAGGGTGGCGAGGCGGTCGCTGGGGTAGCAGGCGTCCGCGCCGGGGACGGAGGTGGTGTAGCGGATGCCGCCGGTGTCGGCGCTGCCCGCCCGCCGGGCCTCGGGGAGGGCGCAGCCGGGGTCGAGGGTGGCGCGGTCGCTGGTCGCGGGGTCCGCGCTGACGCCGGGGGCGAGCCGGTCGATGGACCAGGAGCCGGGGGCGACGAGCACCGTTCGGCCGCCGGAGGCCTGTGTGGCGGAGTGGAGGCGGTCCTGCTGGCGGCTGCTCAGCAGGTCGGGTGCGGCGATCAGGAGGGTGGTGCGGGGGCCGGCCGCGGCGCGGGCGGCGTCGGGTGTGGTGACCACACGTGTGGTGACGCCGTGATCGGCGAGGAGCTCGGCGATGGCGCGGCTTCCGGCGGGGTCCGTGGAGCGGGGGTCCAGTCCGCCGTGGACCGATTGGGAGCGGATGGCGGCCATGGCGACCGCACCGACAAGGAGGAGCAGGAGGGCGATCAGGATGCCCCGCGTGCGGGTCCACAACTGGCGGCCGGTGAGGGAGGCCGAAGTGGCCGGTGGCAGGGTTTCGGCGGTCATCCGGCGTCCCCCTGGCGGGCGGAGTGGTCCGCGAGGACGGGGCGGGCGCGTTCGATGCCGAGGTCGAGAGCGCACAGGCGTTGGTACGTCTCCTCGCTCGCGTCGCGGCCGCCGTATGTGACGTCGTCGAATTCCCGGGCCGCCGAGCACAGTCCGTCGGCGTGGTCGGGCAGGACGCGTCCGGCTTCCGCGGCCGCTTCGTCGGCGGTGCGGCCGGGGCGGGCGTCGAGCAGGGCCCGTTCCTCCAGGGCGCGGACGATGGCTCGTACGCGCTCCTGGACGGCCTGGTTCCAGTGGCCCTGGGCGGCGTGTGCCTCGGCGGTGGCGCGGTGGTCGGCGGCGGTGCGGGGGCGTTCGCCGAAGAGGGGTGCGGCGGAGGCGGGGGTGCGGCTGGGGGTGCCCAGCCGCCACCACAGGGCGGCCAGCACGGCGACGACGATCAGTACTACGACGACGAGCCCGAGCGCGCCGCCGGGGGTCGCGGTGGCGGCGCGGTCGAACAGCCGGTTCAGCCAGTCCCAGAAGGCGTCCAGGGCCCGCTGGAAGAGGCTGGGGTCGTTCTCGTGGTACATCGGCTTGGACAGCTCGCGCCGGGCCGCCCCGCGCGCGGGATCGCGCGGGACGGTGACCGGTGGTCCGTCGCCGGAGCGGCCGAGGGCCAGGGCCTGGTGCCCCGCGCGCAGCGCGAAGCGGGCGGCCGACGCGGTGGCGGTGTGCGCGGCGGGCACCGCCGCGAGAACTCCCCCCGTCAGGCTCACCGCATCAGCCTCCGGGGGCGGGCGCGGGGCCCGTGCCGTAGTCCTGGAGTCCGGCGGCGCGGGCCAGTTCGAGGTCGAGGGCCTCGCGGCGGATGCGCTGGTCGATGTAGAGCAGGACGGTGATGCCGGCGTTCAGCGGGATCGTGATCATGGAGGCGATGACCGAGCCGATGCCGGAGATGATCAGGAACGACCAGCTGAGGTGTTCGTTGCCCGTGCCGACCATGTTCAGCACGCTGCCGCTGTTCAGGGCGAACGCGAGGCCGACGAAGGGAATCACCAGGATCGTGGAGATGACGTTGGTGATGATCCAGGCGAGCAGCTGGATGCCGAAGATGCGCCACCAGGAGCCGTTCACCAGCTTCGTGGAGCGGCTCATCGACTTCAGGACGCCCTGCCGCTCCAGCATGAGCGCGGAGGGGGCCAGCGAGTAGCGCACCATCAGCCACACGATGACCAGGAAGGCGGCGATGAGGCCCAGGAAGAGCGTGGCCGCCATGGCGACGTCGGAGCCACCGGTGGAGGCGATCAGGATGCCGGGGGCGAGCCCCACGGCGAAGATGCCCAGGCCGATGGCCGCCAGCAGCAGGAGCAGACCGAGGAGCCGGAGGAGCTGCGGCCGGGCCTGGTTCCAGGCCTCGCCGATGCTGACGGGCCGGCCGAGGACGGCTTGGCTGGTCACGGAGGTGAGCAAACCGGTCGCGAAGATCGAACCGAGCAGGAGTACGGCGGCCACGACCAGGGTGCCGATGACGTCCTGGCCGACCGCGCGGCCCACTTCGTGCGCGGTGAGGGTGGGGTCGTTGAGCACGACGGTGTCGTTGAAGACGAAGCCCCGGAAGAGCAGCGAGACCAGCTGGACGACGACGGCGACCGTCAGCGAGATGCCGAGGACCGTGCGCCAGTAGGTACGCATGGTGGAGACGGCGCCGTCGAGTATCTCGCCGATGCCCAGCGGACGCAGCGGGATGATGCCGGGCTTGGCCGCGGGCGGGGGTCCGCCCCAGCCGCCCGCCCAGCCGCCGGGGGCGCCGTAACCGCCTCCGTAGCCGCCTCCGCGGCCGCCGGCCGGGGGAGCGCCCCAGCCTGGTCCGGGCGGGGGAGGCGGCGGGGTGTGACCCGGCGCCTGCGGGCCGGCCGGAGCGGACCACTCGGCCGGCGGGGGCTGTCCCTCGGCCCACTTCGCGCCCGTGCCCGGCGACGACGTGTCGGGCTCCTTGGCCCCGGGCTCGGCGGGGCCGGTCGTGCCCGGCTCCCGCCCCTCGGACGACGGGGCTGATCCGGGCGAAGCCCAGCCCGGAGTGTCACTCATCGAAGCTCCTTAACGGTGCCCGCGTGATCGCGGCGGCAGGTTGGCAGCCATCGTGCCATGGGGCGGTCGTCGTGTGACCGGTCGAGGTGGAGCCGTACTCCGTCAATTGTCCGCCGGATACGGGGCAGACTCATCGCATGGCTGATCAGCACGCGCAACCGGGCGAGGACAAGCGGCCGACCGAGATACCCGTGATCCGTTGGGAAGAGCCACCCGAAGGACCCGTACTGATCCTTCTCGACCAGACCAGGCTGCCCACCGAAGAGGTGGAGCTGGTGTGCACCGACGCGTCCGCGCTGGTGGAGGCGATCCGTTCGCTGGCCGTGCGCGGGGCGCCGGTGCTCGGCATCGCGGGGGCGTACGGCGTCGCGCTCGCGGCGGCGCGCGGCTTCGACGTGGACGAGGCCGCGCAGTCGCTGGTGGACGCCCGGCCGACGGCGGTGAACCTGTCCGTGGGCGTGGAGCGGGCGCTGACCGCGTACCGGGCGGCGCTCGCCGTCAGCGGTGATCCGACCGTGGCGGCGACGGCGGCGCTGGACGCGGCGCGGGCGCTGCACCTGGAGGACGCGCGGGCGAGTGCCCGGATGGCCGCCCACGGGCTGGCGCTGCTGGAGGAGCTGCTGCCGGGCGGCGGGCACCGCGTGCTGACCCACTGCAACAGCGGTGCGCTGGTGTCGGGCGGGGAGGGTACGGCGTTCGCGGTGGCGCTGGCCGCGCACCGGGAGGGCAGGCTGCGGCGGCTGTGGGTGGACGAGACGCGCCCGCTGCTCCAGGGGGCCCGGCTGACGGCGTACGAGGCGGCGCGCAGCGGGATGGCGTACACGCTGCTCACGGACAACGCGGCCGGTTCGCTGTTCGCGGCGGGTGAGGTGGACGCGGTGCTGATCGGGGCGGACCGGATCGCGGCGGACGGTTCGGTGGCCAACAAGGTCGGCAGCTACCCGCTCGCGGTGCTGGCGCGCTACCACCACGTGCCGTTCATCGTCGTCGCCCCGCTGACCACGGTGGACCTCGCGACACCGGACGGCGCCTCCATCGAGGTCGAGCAGCGCCCGGGGTACGAGGTGACCGAGTTCGGCGTGCCGCAGCTGCCGGTGGCGGGAACGGGCGGCGGTGTCCCTGTGGCACCGCTGGGCACCCAGGCGTACAACCCGGCCTTCGACGTCACACCGCCGGAACTTGTGACGGCGATCGTCACCGAGGAGGGCACCGTGTCTCCCGTGACGGGGGAGGCGCTGGCCAGGCTCTACGCGAAGTCGGAGCGGCAACCGGCCCGGTGAGTCAACCTCGCTGACGTCCACGGCGTCGTTCTCGTGGGGACCGGGGCAGACAGTGACGCCTCGGTACGACTATCGTCACAGGCCAGTGAGCTGCCTCACCTGCGCCTCTGTCGTCGTTACGAGCGTTCTCCACGTTCGCCGTGCCACACCCTAGGCAATGCAACTGCCAGCGAACGGCAATCCCTTCCAACGTGGTCGGCACCATGATCTCCGCATGCGGTTTGATCATCTTCGCTCCCGAGACTGGAAGTTCCTGCCTGGCAATCGGGATCATGGCAGTCACATCTGCTGTACAGCACCGGAGTGCAGCAACTGCACTGATCGACAACGACCGTAACCAACCGCCATCGTCCTCGCTACCAGGTCGAAGAACGTCAGTGAGCCCCGTGCCCATGGTTCGCATCGAGGGGCGAGGTGAGTGTCTAACTGCGTGACAACGCCGACGGACAGCAGCGGACGAGCGTGAACCTCTGCGGACCATCAGCGCAGGCGAGAGGCAGAGCATCCCAAGGCAGAGCCCCCGCCCAAGTTGCTTCGGGACAAAAAGGTCACCATCTCAGGATGGTCTCATCACGCGGGAGGGCAGACGCAGGACAGCAGATGGGCCCTTAGTTGCGACAACTCTGCAACTAAGGGCCCATCTGTGAGTCAGCCCCCATCTCCGCCAGGTTGCGGCGTTCTTCGCGACCCAGGGGCGTGAGGCTGTTCCTGGCGGGTTCCACCAGTCGATCCATGGCGGGATCCGTGGCGGCGGCCCTCAGGTACAGCTGGCTGCGGGCTGAGGACCGACGGCCCCTAGATCAGCGCCGACCGGGCGTGAGTGGCTAGTTGATGGGCTCGGCTTCGCCACTAGTGAGGTCGGTCCAGGTGGCGGACAGGATCTTGTTCTCGACCTGGCTGATGTGTGCCGGGGTGTTCGAGGCTGCCGCTGCGACGACGGTCTCCCCAGTGCTCTTGAGCTTCACGGTCTTCTTGGTGCCGTTTTTCTCCTGCAGGCAACCTGTGATCCGAATCCAGTGCCGGCGGTCACGCCGCCAGTCGATGGCAGCCAGACGCTGCTTGAACTCGTCAAAGGACACAGCCGGAGTGGGCACCGACTGTTCCGCGATGATCTCGGTGAACCTTTTCACCAACTGCTCAGTCGTGTCGTCTCCGGTTGCAGTCTCCTTCTGCATCGCGTCCATGATCGGCCCGAGTTTGTCGCGCCGTACCTGGTTGTAGGCCAATGCGAGGGCCTTGAGGGCGAATGCCCATCCATGGACGTACAGTCGTCGGTAGGTGTCGGCCTGCTTCGTGTCGCTCCAGGCGCTGCCGAATTGACCTTCCAATGTTCTCAGGAATTCGCGGCAGTACGGCAGCACCGCCTCGATGTGGTGGTGCTTGATGTGCTCGCGCTTGCGGTTGCCGTGAGAGATCACGTTGAGCAGCATCTGCTCGAGCGTCGATGCGTCGACGATGTTTTGCACCGCGGTGAGCGTGGCTCCCGTACTGCGGCCGTCGGCGACGCGGTTTTCGAAGATGGTGCCCTTGACTGCCTGGTTGCGCAGCTTGGCCAGGGCGGACGAGGTGTCGAAGGTCGCCACCAGGTTGGTGTTCTTCTTCGTACCGCGTCCGTTGCGATCCGCGAAGCTTTGGGCCGCCGCGTCGACGTCCACCTTTAGTTCGACCTCAAGGGTCACGAAGAAGGTGTCAAGTGCACCATTCTGGAGAGCGAGACGATTCTGCGCGGCCTCGAAGAGGGCGGCGGTCTGGGTCTGTCCGTCGGCCTGCATGATGGGCCGTTTGGGCAGGTAGATCTCGCCGTAGAGGGCTGCCGGGTTCGCTTCATCGAATGCGACGAAAATGGGCTGAGGGTCCTCCTCGAACTCCTCGACCGACTGCCATCCGGTGACGGTAGGCAGGTATGCGACCCGCTCACCGCGGACCGCCTCCAAGATGTACCGACTGAAGTCACCACGGTTGGCGGCCTTTGCGCCCTTGAAGTCGCTCTGCGTCTTGAGGTGGGCGGCCTTCATGCCGTTGGCCTCGTAGTCGACAAGCCGTGGCGGATCGGAAGGGTTATACCTCACAAGGTCCGTGAACTGCCGCAGGCTGGGATGGACTGTGATGCAGATGCGGTATCCGCCCTCCGCGCCTTTCAGGCACAGAGTGCCGCGGATAGCGTGCCGCTTCTCGCTCTCGTGTTGGAAGCGGTAGCGGTGCTGCTCAAAGTTGGCTCGGGCCTCCTCGTCCGAGCTGATACGCAGGATGCGCAAGCCTCCGTATGTCTCATCCTCGGGGATTTCGTCGGTGTTGATCAGCTTCTGCTGACTGATGAACGGCGTACTCATGGCAGCTCCTGCTGGTTGGGCTCGGCTCCCCTTGAGGCGAGCAGTCCGGACTGGCGGGGAATCTCAGGAAGCGATACGGGTGCTGCATCGGTCGGGATGCCGCCTGCATGCGCAAGGACGGACGGCAGAGTGACTAGCTCAATCGAGAGGTTCAACCTCTCAACGGTGTAGACGATCTCGGGTTGAAATTCGAAGGCTGCGATGACGCCACGGATTAGACAGTCGCTGCCGGCGGCTTCCTCGGCCCGGCGTGCCATGGCCAGGTACACCAGGATCTGCCCAAGCGCCTCGTAGCTCGCACTGATCTTGAATTCCCACAGGCGAGTGACGTTGCTCCGGTCGATCGTGCGCATATCCGCGCGCACGGCCGTGCCGTCGTAACTGTTCTCCGTAGCGATGAGCAACTCGCCTGGACGGTGCTGGGCCAGTTCCGAAGCGTAGTAATCCCGCACTCTGCCCTCGCGCTCATGCAGCACCACTCGATCTCGTGTCATCGCATCCAACTCTCGCCCTCGTCACCCCATGCCTCGGAGAGGTTAATTGATACTTCGTCAGGCTGCAAGTAGATCTCGGAGATGTGAACACACGTCGCCGAGACGACTGCGCGCAAGCGCGGATGGTCATGCCCCGGCAGCCTGCGTGATGTAGCCAAGTACTCCACCCTCCGCAGACGCCGCGGGTCTCCGTTTTGTCCCGTGGCAACCGGACTCATCAGAGCGTGGAGGGTGCCGGTATCGATCGCGTCTGAGGAAATGTGACAGCCTCACGCCGGTGAGGGCTGGATCTGCGTTGGTCTGGGGCGCTTCATGCACTGGCGCACTGGGCCGTCTGTGGACCGTCCGATGGCGGCCAACACCGACAGATGACGACAATCCTGCCCTGCTCAGAGGGGGCACCGTGGGTGCCGGCGCATGTGCTCATCCGCGAACGTCAGTTTGAGGAACATCAGAAGTTCCCGTGCCCTGGCCCTGCTCGATCGGGCGGGGAACAGCGGGAAGGTTCGGCGTCTTGGCAAACGAACGGCCCCCGACCATCCGCTCTGGTCAGGGGTCGTTCTCACTGCTCATCGTGCGGAGGCGGTGGGATTTGAACCCACGGTGACATCGCTGCCACGACGGTTTTCAAGGCTGTGTAGCGCTTGGCCCGCCCGTTGGGACTTCATCGATCTCACGTCGTCCGTAAGGTGTCCTGCATGACTATCCCTCGGGAGTGCAACGGGCGCCCACTGACGCTCTATATCCTGGATCTGCAAACTGCCCTGGAGTACGCCCATGAATCACTGGCCGAGGGGCTGAACGTGGAGATCACGGACCGAGATCTCCGTGACACCTTGACGTACTGCACCTTCCAGGACAGCCCGGTACTCACGAAGTACTGGTGTGTCTCCCTGAAGGACGGCGCCAGCACCATGGGGCATCGCTCGGCTTCTGCCCACCAGATCATCGAGGCTGTCGAAGCGTTGCGGCCGGAGGAATACGGTGCTATCCATGCCGACGACCTGGTCGAGTTCTGTAGGGCTTACAGCGTCAAGACACGTGGGCCTGCTGACATCAGTGAGTGACTGACGCCAACAGGGGCGTGCACCACTGGATGTGGCCGAACCTCGGCGGACGATCAGCCGAGGCGCGAAGCGAGTTGATTGAGGCCCCCAAGGGCGGGCGCTGCGACGACCACTCCGCAGACTGCCGTGTCAGTGGAGCCCTTTAGTGTGTGCATCCACCGAACGAGCCACCGTTGTCTGCATAGCTGTTGAGCTGCAATCCCAAGAGGTTCGACCTTGAGGGCCACCGCCGGGACGGAGAGGTCCTGACGTCCTGGACGCTTGCCCGCCACGTGGAAGACGTAGCGGCCGGCGACGAGTTCGTGCTGTGGGTCGGCGGTTCGAACGCCGGCGTGGTCGCGCACGGACACTTCCCCGGTGCTGCCGAGTATGGGCAGCCAGATACACGCTACTGGTCGGAAGACCCGGGCCCCAGGCACTTCGTGCCGTTGGTGGTGGACGAGTGGTTGGATCTTCGAGTGCCGAAGGCCCGCCTTGCAACTGATCCCCGCATGGCGGCGGCATCCATCCTTCGACAGCCTTTCGCGGGCAACCCTCATCGATTGACCGACAAGCAGTGGCAAGCCATCCATCAGGCCATCAAGGCACAGGAAGCCGGAGATCCCGATTGGAACCTCGAACCAGGCGACGAGATCCGTAGGGTCGATCTTCACGGCCAGTACGGCGGGAGCTCCCAGAACGGAATCGCTACCTCTGGGACCACAGACAACATCCTGATCTTCACCCCGGCCAGTTCGGGGCACCAACACGGTGACTACGACACCTGGAACGAAGGCGGGACCTTCCACTACACCGGTGAGGGAGAGACCGGTGACCAGAAGATGATTCGCGGGAACAAGGCCATCCTGGAGCACCGTGAGACCGGCAAGCGGTTGCGTCTCTCCGATGGCGCCCGCGGAACAGTGCGCTACCTCGGGGAGTGGACCCTCGACCCCGATCAGCCGTTCTCGGAGGATGAGGCTCCGGCAACGGGGGGGGCGAGCTTCGCAAGGTGATCCGCTTCCACCTTGTTCCGATCAAGGTCACCATCAGCACGCCAGAGGTCGAGATTGGGCAGGGCTACGTAGCTCCTGATGAGACAGTCGTGCCGGCACCTGCTACACCCAGCCCTCCCGACCCGGATCTGATGGGCCGCAACCTGTCAACGCACCGACGTTTGCAGAATGAGCTTGCCGAGGAAGCCCAGAAACGCGGGCTTACTCCCCTGTCTCCCGACGTCTCCGATCCTGACTTTGATCTCGCTTGGCGTGACGGCAAGGGACGTTTGGCCGTCTGCGAGGTCAAGTCGCGGACACGGGCGAACGAAGCGCGTCAGCTCTGCGCAGGGCTTGGCCAGATCCTCGACTATCAGCACCAGCTCAGTGAGCGCGCACCAGGAGTGTCCGCGATCCTGTGGGTCGAGCGGGAACCGACCGAGGCCGATGGATCACTCTGTGCCAGCGAGTGGGCGTGGTCCCCGCTTGGCCGGGCCAGGAGGAATCACTGTTCGCCGACGGTCAGGGCTGACATCCGCGGGTGACATCAACGTGGCGGACAGGGGCAGACAGTGACCGCTCCGTACGACTATCGTCACAGGCCAGTGAGCTGCCTCACCTGCGCCTCTGTCGTCGTTACAAGAATGGGATGATGTCGTTTATGAAGGGACGAGTCCTTGTCGTCGACGACGACACCGCACTTGCCGAGATGCTCGGCATCGTGCTGCGTGGTGAAGGTTTTGAGCCGTCTTTCGTAGCCGACGGGGACAAGGCGCTGGCCGCTTTCCGGGAGTCCAAGCCGGATCTGGTGCTGCTGGATCTGATGCTCCCCGGGCGCGACGGCATCGAGGTGTGCCGCCTGATCAGGGCGGAGTCCGGGGTGCCCATCGTGATGCTCACGGCGAAGAGCGACACCGTCGATGTGGTGGTGGGGCTCGAATCGGGCGCCGACGACTACATCGTCAAGCCGTTCAAGCCGAAGGAGCTGGTCGCCCGGATCCGGGCGCGGCTGCGGAGGTCGGAGGAGCCGGCGCCGGAGCAGCTCACCATCGGTGACCTGGTGATCGACGTGGCCGGGCACTCGGTGAAGCGCGAGGGGCAGTCGATCGCGCTGACCCCGCTGGAGTTCGACCTGCTGGTCGCGCTCGCCCGCAAGCCCTGGCAGGTGTTCACCCGTGAGGTGCTCCTCGAGCAGGTGTGGGGCTACCGGCACGCCGCCGACACCCGTCTGGTCAACGTCCATGTGCAGCGGCTGCGTTCCAAGGTCGAGAAGGACCCGGAGCGGCCCGAGATCGTGGTGACCGTGCGCGGAGTCGGCTACAAGGCCGGACCGAGCTGACGTGTCCGGGGACAGCGCCGCTTCGGCTCCCGGCCGGCCCGGCGCCCGTCCAGGGCGTCCGGCCGGCCGGAACACTTCGGGTTCGCGCCGTGCGCGTCTGCTGCGCGGCGGGCTGCAGCGCAGCCCGTTCGCGCGCCTGTTCATCCGCTGGGTGCGCCGTCCGCTGCTGCCCGTCATGCGGCTGTGGCGGCGCAACATCCAGCTCAGGGTCGTCGCCACGACCCTGCTGATGTCGCTGGGCGTCGTCCTGCTGCTCGGCTTCGTCGTCATCGGGCAGGTGCGCAACGGCCTGCTGGAGGCGAAGGTGAAGGCCTCCCAGAGCCAGGCCACCGGCGGCTTCGCCGTGGCCCGGCAACAGGCCGACGAGGCCGCAGCGGGCGCCACCGGCGCCGGTACCGGCGGCGACATCGTCTCCGGCACCGACGGTCAGCCCTCGCAGAACGTCATCCAGTGGATGAGCGACCTCGTGGAGTCGCTGTCCAGTGGCGGCGCGGGAGCCTTCGACGTGGTGACGCTGCCGGTCGGCGACGACACCGGCGGCGGCCGCAGCCCGCGCGGTTCGGGGTACGTCAGCCCGACCGACAGCGTGCCCGCGGCCCTGCGCGACCGGGTCAACAGCAGTACGACCGCCGCGCAGAGCTACACCCGCATCGTCTACAGCACCGGCAAGGAACCCCAGCCCGCGCTGGTCATCGGCAAGCAGGTCAACGACCCCAACGGCCACCCCTACGAGCTGTACTACCTCTTCCCGCTCACGCAGGAGGAGAAGTCCCTGAGCCTGGTCAAGACCACCCTCGCGACCGCCGGACTCTTCGTCGTCGTACTCCTCGGGGCCATCGCCTGGCTGGTCGTACGGCAGGTCGTCACGCCCGTGCGGATGGCCGCAGGGGTCGCGGAGCGGCTGTCCGCCGGGCGGCTGCAGGAGCGGATGAAGGTCACCGGCGAGGACGACATCGCGCGCCTCGGCGAGGCCTTCAACAAGATGGCGCAGAACCTCCAGCTGAAGATCCAGCAGCTGGAGGACCTCTCGCGGATGCAGCGGCGGTTCGTCTCCGACGTCTCGCACGAGCTGCGCACCCCGCTGACCACCGTCCGTATGGCCGCCGACGTCATCCATGAAGCGCGCGTGGACTTCGACCCGGTGACCGCGCGCTCCGCCGAGCTGCTCGCCGACCAGCTGGACCGTTTCGAGTCGCTGCTCGCGGACCTGCTGGAGATCAGCCGCTTCGACGCCGGAGCGGCCGCGCTGGAGGCCGAGCCGATCGACCTGCGCGAGGTCGTACGGCGCGTGGTCGGCGGCGCCGAGCCGCTGGCCGAGCGCAAGGGCACCCGGATACGCGTCGTCGGCGACCAGCAGCCCGTGGTGGCCGAGGCGGACGCCCGGCGCGTGGAGCGGGTGCTGCGCAACCTGGTCGTCAACGCCGTCGAGCACGGCGAGGGCAAGGACGTCGTGGTCAAGCTGGCCGCGGCGGGCGGCGCGGTCGCCGTCGCGGTGCGCGACTACGGCGTCGGCCTCAAGCCCGGCGAGGCCACCCGCGTCTTCAGCCGCTTCTGGCGGGCCGACCCGGCACGCGCGCGTACCACCGGAGGTACCGGTCTCGGGCTGTCCATCGCACTGGAGGACGCCCGGCTGCACGGCGGCTGGCTCCAGGCGTGGGGCGAGCCCGGCGGCGGCTCGCAGTTCCGGCTGACGCTGCCCCGGACCGCCGACGAACCGCTGCGCGGCTCACCGATCCCGCTCGAACCCAAGGATTCGCGCCGCAACCGGGAGACCGGCCGCGAGCGCGGTGCGGAGAAGCTGGCCACCGTGCCCGCGCAGGCGACCGAGGCACAGCGGTCGCTGCCGCCGCGCCAGGCGGTCGCCACGGCCGACCCGGCCGCGCTGCCCGGCAACGGCAACGGCGCCCGTGTGGTGCCCCGGCCCGCGAACGGCGCCCCGCACACCGACGACAGTGCCCCGGGCCCGGCGCCCGGGGCGGACGGCGGCCGTCCGGGGACGGCCGTACAGCAGGACCCGACCGAGCCAGGGGAGGCAGTGAGTGGTCGCTGACCGCGAGGGGGGCGCCCGGCGCCGGCCGGGACGCGCGGTGGCGTACGCCGTATGCGGGGCCGTCCTGCTGTCCGGGTGCGCCTCGATGCCCGACAGCGGCGATCTGCGCAACGTCGAGTCCACGCCCCGGCAGGACACCGGGGTGCGGGTCTTCGCGGTGCCGCCGGCCGAGGGCGCCCAGGACGACGACATCGTGCAGGGCTTCATGGAGGCCCTGACCAGTGACGATCCGCAGTACGACACGGCCCGCAAGTATCTGACGCCCGCGGCCGCGCGTGCCTGGCGGCCGGAGCGGGCGACCGTCCTCGCCGACGGGCCGGGCATCATGCGGGACGAGTCGGGGCCGGTCGGGCGGGAACAGGACACCGAGCGGACCTACGTCCTGACGGGCAGCAGGGTCGCCCTGATCGGCAAGGACCACGCGTACGAGCCCGCGGGCGGCGACTACCGCGCCAAGGTGCATCTGTCGAAGGACCCCAAGAGCGGCCAGTGGCGCATCGACAGGCCGCCCACGACGATCGTCATGGGCAAGTCGGACTTCCAGCGCAACTACACCTCGGTCGACAAGTACTACTTCGCGACCCACACCCGGGCCGGTGCGAACGGCCGGCCCGTCGCGGTGGCCGACCCGGTGTTCGTGCGCAGCAAGGTCGATCCGATGACCGAGATGGTGCGCTCGCTGCTGAAGGGGCCGACCAACTGGCTGGAGCCCGTGGTCAGGTCCAGCTTCCCGACCGGTACGGCCCTGCAGCGCGGGGTGACGGGACTGGCACCCGACGACCAGAACCGCCTGGTCGTGCCGCTCAACGCGAAGGTGGCGCGGGTGGGGCGGGCCCGGTGCCGTGAGATGGCCGACCAGTTGCTTTCCACCCTGCGGGACCTGGCTCCGACGCTGGAGAAGGTCGAGCTGGAGGGGCCCGGCGAGCGGCGGCTGTGCGAGCTGGGGGAGGAGCAGTCGGAGAGCGTCGCCTGGCGCGCCTTGGAGCAGAGCCCGCAGTACCTGTACTTCCTCGACGGCAAGCACCGGCTGGTGCGGATGCCGGCGGGAGTGGGCGGGTCCGGCGCCACACCGGTGCCGGGCGTGTTCGGCGAGGGCACCAAGACGCTGCGCTCGGTGGCCGTCTCCCGGGACGAGCACATGGTCTCCGGGGTCAGTGCCGACGGCCGGGCGCTGTACGTCACCCCGCTGGCCGCCGAGGGCGCGCTCGGGGAGCCCGTGGTGACCAGCCAGGGGGCGGCCGAGGACGAGCGGCTGACCCAGCCGAGCTGGGACGCGCGGGGCGATCTGTGGGTGGCCGACCTGAACCCGGCCAAGCCGCGGCTCTACGTCGTGAAGCAGGGCACCGGAAAGCCGGTGGCCGTGACGCTGCCCGCGTCGCACGGCCGGATCACGGATGTGCGGGTGGCCGCGGACGGGGTGCGGGTCGCGCTGGTCGTGGCCTCGAAGGACGACAAGCAGTCGCTGCTCATCGGCCGGATCGAGCGCGGGGACGAGGAGGGCGGCACCCCGGCGGTCGTCGGCGCCCGTCCGGCCGCCCCCGACATGGAGCTGGTCACGGCGATGTCCTGGGCCGGTGACAGCCGGCTGGTCGTGGTCGGCCGCGAGCAGGGCGGCGTGCACCAGATGCGGTACGTACAGGTCGACGGCTCCACGCTGGAGGGCCCGGCGCCCGCCGCGCTCTCCCGGGTGACGGCGATCGCCGCCGCCGAGGACGAGCGGATGCCGCTGGTCGCGTCCTCGGAGGACGGGATCGTGCGGCTGCCCTCGGGGGCGCAGTGGCAGAAGGTCGACAAGGACGGGACGGCGCCGGTCTATCCGGGGTGAGGCCGGACCCGTGGGTGTGAAGCGGCCCGGTTTCCCTTGGGGAGTCCGGGCCGCTTCACATCTGGGGAGTCCGGGCCGCTTCGCGTCGCCTCTCACTCGTACGGGTGAGGGCCGTCGGGCCTGGGGGTCGGTTGTCCACAGGGCGTTGTCCACAGGGGTGGCCGGGAGGGCGGAGCCTCGGCACAGTGGAGCCATGCGGGGATGGTGGCAGGACCTCACGGACCTGGTGCTTCCGGCCGACTGTGAGGGCTGCGAGGCGCCGCGCACGGTGCTGTGCCCACGGTGCCGGAGAGCACTGGGCGGTGCGGCACCGCGCCGGGTGCGGCCGTCGCCCGAGCCGGCCGGGCTGCCGGTGGTGCACGCGGTGGCGCCGTACGCCCGGGAGGTGCGGTCGCTTCTCCTCGCGCACAAGGAAAGAGGGGCGCTGGCGCTGACGGGAGCTCTGGGCGCGGCCTTGGCGGAGGCCGTGCGCGCGGGACTTCCGGCCAGGGTTCCGGTACGGGCGGAGCGGGGCGCATCGCATCTCGGGCCGTTGCGCGGAGTCCAGGGACCATCGCGCCTCGGGCCGCCGTACGGGGCCCACGGACCACCGGGCCCGGTGATCCTCGTCCCGTTGCCCTCCGCGCGGGCGGCGGTGCGGGCGCGGGGGCACGATCCGGTGCGGCGGATGGCCCTCGTCGCCGCCGGGCGGCTGCGGCGCGGTGGCACGCCGGCCCGGGTGGTGTCGGTGCTGCGGCAGCGGCGGCCGGTGCTCGACCAGGCGGGGCTGGACGTGCGGGAGCGCCGGGCGAACCTGGCCGGTGCCCTGGAGGTGACGGCGGGCGGGGCGCGGCTGCTCGGCGCGGGCCGGGTCGTGCTCGTGGACGACCTGATGACGACGGGCGCGACCCTCGCGGAGGCGGCGCGGGCCGTGCGGGAGGCGGCCGGTTCGCATCGCGGAGAGAGAACGTCCGTGTACCCCGGCGGAACTCGGGAAGGAAGGTGGAAACGAGAGACAGGGGCACGATCGGAGAGCGAAAACTCGGTGCAGGGTGCACGGGAAAAGAGGGCACCGAAGGCCACGGGAGTGGCACTCCGGGCGGCGGTGATCGCCGCGCCCCCGGATTCTTTCGAAATAGCCAGGAACTGACCTTCTACCTGCGTCGTTGCTGGTAGCAAGAGCGGAAAATCACCTGAACGGAGGTACGCCGCAGTAGAGGGTGACGACATACGTCCGGGCGAGATATGTTCGGTTGTGAGGAAAGGCGCAGGCCAGACCTCGCATATCCGAATGCCGCGCCGCGTGATTTCCGCAATCACCCGCGCCGGCGGGATGGAGATCTCGCCCACGGGGGAGGAGGAGGTGGACGTCACCGAGTCCGAAGGTTCCGGGGCCCACCGGGACCTGGTGCAAAAGGGAGATGCTCCGCCGCTGCTGCGGGGCTATCCGGGAACGGAGTTCTGCGTGGACATCGTCGTCAAGGGCCGCAAGACCGAGGTGCCCGAGCGGTTCCGCAAGCACGTGGCCGAGAAGCTGAAGCTGGAGAAGATCCAGAAGCTCGACGGCAAGGTGATGAGCCTCGACGTCGAGGTGTCCAAGGAGCCGAACCCCCGCCAGGCCGACCGCTGTGACCGAGTGGAGATCACGCTCCGCTCCCGCGGTCCGGTGATCAGGGCGGAAGCGTCCGCCAGCGACCCGTACGCGGCCCTCGACATGGCCGCGGAGAAGCTGGAGGCGAGGCTGCGCAAGCAGCACGACAAGCGCGTCGTGCGCCGGGGCGCACGGCGTATCCCCGCGGCCGAGGTGCCCGACGTGGTGCCGGGTGTGGCGACGCTCTACCCCGACGGCGTTCCCGTCCCGCCCGCCGAGTCCGACGGCGGCGTGCCGACCAAGAGGATTGGCTCGCTGGAGGTCACGGGCGACGGCCCGCTCGTCGTCCGCGAGAAGACCCACGTCGCCTCTCCGATGACCCTTGACCAGGCTCTCTACGAGATGGAACTGGTCGGCCACGACTTCTACCTGTTCGTCGACTCCGAGACCAAGGAGCCGAGCGTCGTCTACCGGCGACACGCCTACGACTACGGCGTCATCCACCTCAGCACGGACCCGATGGTGGCGGAGGTGGCGCCGCCCGCGGCGGGCGGCACGCTGGGCGGCTGATCCGGCCCGGTGAAGCGGAGCGGGTGCCCCTGGAGCGCGTGTGCGCCCCCAGGGGCACCGGTGTGCGACCACTTCACGCCCCGCACGGCACCGCGGCGGCCCCCGGGCATGAAATCATGACCGCACGGCCCAACCGGTGGGCCGCTGCCTTGGGTTGGCGATGGCAGGACCACAGGCCACAGCCTTCAGGGGGAGGAACGATGGCGGACACCTTCGGACCCATGCGTGACCCGGACGCCGACCACGGTGACCTCGGCCGGGAGCCGGATGCGGGTGCCCCGCGCGCGGAGCCGATCAGAGTGCTGGTCGTGGACGATCACGCCCTCTTCCGCCGGGGCCTGGAGATCGTGCTCGCCGCCGAGGAGGACATCCAGGTCGTCGGCGAGGCGGGCGACGGGGCCGAGGCCGTGGACAAGGCGGCCGACCTGCTGCCGGACATCGTGCTGATGGACGTGCGGATGCCCCGGCGCGGCGGGATCGAGGCGTGCACCTCCATCAAGGAGGTCGCCCCCAGCGCCAAGATCATCATGCTGACGATCAGCGACGAGGAGGCCGACCTCTACGACGCGATCAAGGCGGGCGCGACCGGGTACCTCCTCAAGGAGATCTCCACGGACGAGGTGGCCACGGCCATTCGCGCGGTGGCCGACGGGCAGTCGCAGATCAGCCCGTCCATGGCGTCCAAGCTGCTCACCGAGTTCAAGTCGATGATCCAGCGCACCGACGAACGCCGGCTGGTACCCGCGCCCCGGCTGACCGACCGGGAGCTGGAGGTCCTCAAGCTGGTGGCCACGGGGATGAACAACCGGGACATCGCCAAGGAGCTGTTCATCTCCGAGAACACCGTGAAGAACCACGTGCGCAACATCCTGGAGAAGCTTCAGCTGCACTCCAGGATGGAGGCCGTGGTCTACGCGATGCGGGAGAAGATCCTCGAAATCCGCTGACCCCGGACCGGCGTCCGCCGGCGCTCAGGCCAGCGCGCGGGCCAGTACGGCGGCCAGCGGTGCCCGTAGCTCGGGCTCCGTCACGCGCTCCACGCGGACGTCCGTGCAGCCCACCCAGCTCGCCGCCTCGATCAGCGCGTCGGCGACCGCCACCACGGCCTTCGGGCCGTCCAGCGTGACCTGCCGGGCCACCAGCGTGCGCCCCTCGCGCGCCGGGTCCACCCGGCCGACCAGCCGGCCGCCGGAGAGCACCGGCATCGCGAAGTAGCCGTGGACCCGCTTCTGCTTGGGGACGTACGCCTCCAGGCGGTGGGTGAAGCCGAACAGGCGCTCCGTACGGGCCCGTTCCCAGATCAGGGAGTCGAACGGGGAGAGCAGCGTCGTACGGTGGCGGCCGCGCGGCGCGGTGGCCAGGGCCGCCGGGTCCGCCCAGGCCGGCTTGGACCAGCCCTCGACCTCGACCGGCACCAGACCCGAGTCGGCGATCACCGCGTCCACCTGCTCGCCCTTGAGGCGGTGGTAGTCCGCGATGTCCGCGCGCGTGCCGACGCCCAGCGACTCGCCGGCCAGCCGGACCAGACGGCGCAGGCACTCGGCATCGTCCAGTTCGTCGTGCAGCAGGGCCTCCGGGATGGCGCGCTCGGCGAGGTCGTACACCCGCTTCCAGCCGCGCCGCTCGACGCAGACCACCTCGCCGTACATCAGCGCGCGTTCGACGGCGACCTTGGTGCCGGACCAGTCCCACCACTCGCTGGTCCGCTTCGCGCCGCCCAACTCGGTGGCCGTGAGCGGGCCTTCGGCGCGGAGCTGCTTGATCACCTGCTCGTAGGCGCCCTCGGGCAGCTGGTGGTTCCAGTGCGGGCGGGAGCGGTAGGCGCGGCGGCGGAAGGCGAAGTGGGGCCACTCCTCGACGGGCAGGACGCAGGCGGCGTGCGACCAGTACTCGAAGGCGCGGGTGTCCTGCCAGTAGGCCGACTCCACGGCCTGGCGGCCGACGGCGCCGAGGCGGGCGTAGGGCACCAGTTCATGGGAGCGGGCCAGCACCGAGATGGTGTCGAGCTGGACCGCGCCCAGATGCCGCAGCACCCCGCGCACCCCCGCCCGCCGGTCGGGCGCGCCCAGCAGGCCCTGGGCCCGCAGGGCGAGACGGCGGGCGTCGTCCGCGGTGAGCGTGGTGGCGGGGCGCGGCAGGGTCGTCATGGTCGCCGACGATAGAGGGTGGCACTGACAGCGGCCGCCCAGCCGGGACTTCCCGCAGGTCAGGTGGTCACAGCGGGAGCGGGCGCGGCCAGATACGGGGCGGCCGGGACCAGCCCGAGGTCGGAGGGGAGCAGCGAGCCGACCCAGGAGTCGCGCCGTATGCCCCGGTGTTCGACGGCCGCGCGCAGCGTGCCCTCCATGGTGAAGCCGACGCGTTCGGCCACCGCGCGGGAGGGCAGGTTGCCCACCTCGGCGCGCCACTCCAGGCGGTCCACGGACAGTTCGGTGAAGGCCCAGCGGGCCGCGGCGAGGACGGCCTCGGTGACGTACCCCCGGCCGCGGTGCTCGCGGGCCGCCCAGAAGCCGACCTCGGCGGCGCCGGGACCGCGCCGCATGACGCCCAGTACGCCCGCCAGCGCGCCGTCGGGCAGGAACAGACCGAAGTGGTACTCCGAGTCGTCCGCCCAGCCCCGGGCCACCACGCCGATGAACGCGTCGGCGTGCTCGCGCAGGTAAGGAGAGGGAAAAGAAGAGATCCAGCGCTGGGTCGCGGGGTCCTGCGCGGCGGCGTACACCGCCTCGGCGTCGGCCGGTCCGGCGGCGCGCATGCGGAGGCGGTCGGTGGTCAAGGTGACGGGGTCCATCGCCCGATTCTGTGCGGCTTCGCCCCGTCGCCGCCACGGCTTTTCGCGGTGGGTGAGCGCGGGGTCACGATTCGCGCAAATCCCTGATCCGGCGCGGCACTATCCGCCGCGCCCGCGCGTTGTCCACAGTGAGGCGCGCACCGGGTCGCCAGGCCCTCCCGGCGCGCCGGGGTCCTCGCATACGATGGCCGTTGCTCAGCAAGTCACATGGAAAACAGACCGTCCCAGGCCCGACCGGCAAGGAGACCACCCCCCGTGTCCGTCCTCTCGAAGATCATGCGTGCAGGCGAAGGCAAGATCCTGCGCAAGCTGCACCGCATCGCGGACCAGGTCAACTCCATCGAAGAGGACTTCGTGGACCTCTCCGACGCCGAGCTGCGGGCCCTCACCGACGAGTACAAGCAGCGGTACGCCGACGGTGAGAGCCTGGACGACCTGCTCCCCGAGGCGTTCGCCACCGTCCGCGAGGCCGCCAAGCGCGTCCTCGGCCAGCGGCACTACGACGTCCAGATGATGGGCGGCGCCGCGCTCCACCTCGGTTACGTGGCCGAGATGAAGACCGGTGAGGGCAAGACCCTCGTCGGCACCTTGCCCGCTTATCTGAACGCGCTCTCCGGAGACGGCGTCCACCTCATCACGGTCAACGACTATCTGGCCGAGCGCGACTCCGAGATGATGGGCCGCGTCCACCGCTTCCTGGGTCTCGAGGTCGGCTGCATCCTCGCCAACATGACCCCGGCCCAGCGCCGTGAGCAGTACGCGTGCGACATCACCTACGGCACGAACAACGAGTTCGGCTTCGACTACCTGCGCGACAACATGGCGTGGGCGCAGGACGAGCTGGTGCAGCGCGGCCACAACTTCGCCATCGTCGACGAGGTGGACTCCATCCTCATCGACGAGGCGCGTACGCCGCTGATCATCTCCGGCCCGGCCGACCAGGCCACCAAGTGGTACGGCGACTTCGCCAAGCTGGTCACCCGCCTCAAGCGCGGCGAGCCCGGCAACCCGCTCAAGGGCGTCGAGGAGACCGGCGACTACGACGTCGACGAGAAGAAGCGCACCGTCGCCATCCACGAGTCCGGTGTCTCCAAGGTCGAGGACTGGCTCGGCATCGACAACCTCTACGAGTCGGTGAACACCCCCCTCGTCGGCTACCTGAACAACGCCATCAAGGCGAAGGAACTGTTCAAGAAGGACAAGGACTACGTCGTCATCGACGGCGAGGTCATGATCGTCGACGAGCACACCGGCCGTATCCTCGCCGGCCGCCGCTACAACGAGGGCATGCACCAGGCGATCGAGGCGAAGGAAGGGGTGGACATCAAGGACGAGAACCAGACCCTCGCCACGATCACCCTGCAGAACTTCTTCCGCCTCTACAACAAGCTCTCCGGCATGACCGGTACGGCGATGACCGAGGCCGCCGAGTTCCACCAGATCTACAAGCTCGGCGTGGTCCCCATCCCGACCAACCGCGAGCTCGTCCGCAAGGACCAGTCCGACCTGATCTACCGCACCGAGGTGGCCAAGTTCGAGGCGGTCGTCGACGACATCGCCGAGAAGCACGAGAAGGGCCAGCCGATCCTCGTCGGCACCACGTCCGTCGAGAAGTCGGAGTACCTCTCCCAGCAGCTCAGCAAGCGCGGCATCCAGCACGAGGTGCTGAACGCCAAGCACCACGAGCGTGAGGCGTCGATCGTCGCCCAGGCGGGCCGCAAGGGCGCCGTCACGGTCGCCACGAACATGGCGGGCCGCGGTACGGACATCAAGCTCGGCGGCAACCCCGAGGACCTCGCCGAGGCGGAGCTGCGCCAGATCGGCCTGGACCCCGAGGAGCACATCGAGGAGTGGGCGGCCGCGCTGCCCGCCGCGCTGGCCCGCGCCGAGCAGGCGGTCAAGGCCGAGAAGGAGGAGGTCGAGCGCAGCGGCGGCCTCTACGTGCTCGGCACCGAGCGGCACGAGTCGCGCCGTATCGACAACCAGCTGCGCGGCCGTTCCGGCCGTCAGGGCGACCCGGGCGAGTCCCGGTTCTACCTCTCCCTCGGTGACGACCTGATGCGCCTGTTCAAGGCCGCCATGGTCGAGCGCGTCATGGCGATGGCGAACGTCCCGGACGACGTGCCGATCGAGAACAAGATGGTGACCCGCGCCATCGCCTCCGCGCAGTCCCAGGTCGAGCAGCAGAACTTCGAGACCCGTAAGAACGTCCTGAAGTACGACGAGGTGCTCAACCGGCAGCGCGAGGTCATCTACGGCGAGCGCCGCCGCGTCCTGGAGGGCGAGGACCTCCAGGAGCAGGTGCAGCACTTCATGGACGACACGATCGACGCGTACGTCGCCGCCGAGACCGCCGACGGCTTCCCCGAGGACTGGGACCTGGACCGGCTGTGGGGCGCCTTCCGGCAGCTCTACCCGGTGAAGGTCACCATCGAGGAGCTGGAGGACGAGGCGGGCGACCGGGCCGGCCTGACCGCCGAGTTCATCTCCGACTCCATCAAGGACGACATCCACGCGCAGTACCAGGCGCGTGAGGAGCAGCTCGGCTCCGAGATCATGCGGGAGCTGGAGCGGCGGGTCGTCCTGTCGGTCCTGGACCGCAAGTGGCGCGAGCACCTCTACGAGATGGACTACCTCCAGGAGGGCATCGGCCTGCGCGCGATGGCGCAGAAGGACCCGCTGGTCGAGTACCAGCGCGAGGGCTTCGACATGTTCACCGCCATGATGGAGGGCATCAAGGAGGAGTCCGTCGGCTACCTGTTCAACCTGGAGGTCCAGGTCGAGCAGCAGGTCGAGGAGGTCGAGGTCCAGGCCACCGAGCCGGTCGGCGGCGTCCAGGACATCGTGCCCGCGCAGGTTCCCGCGGGCGCGCGGCCGGAGATCCGGGCCAAGGGGCTGGATGTTCCGCAGCGCCGCGATCTGCACTTCTCCGCGCCCACGGTGGACGGCGAGGGCGGTGTGGTCGAGCGCGACCTGGAGGACGACGAGCCGGTGCGCTCGGAGGCCGACGGCCTCACGCGCGCGGAGCGGCGCAAGCAGGCGAAGGCCCGCGGCCGCCGCAAGAAGTGACGTTCGCCCGCCGGCGGCTCGGGCGGCTGACCGCCTGAGCCGGTGACTTCAAGGGCCGGGTCCCTCCTCACGAGGGGTCCGGCCCTTCGCCGTGTCCGGGCTCAGCCGGCGTCCTCGCGCGGGAGCCGGGGGCCCGCCAGCTCCACGGCCGTGCAGCGCCAGCGCAGATCCCGTCCCCGCTCCAGCCGGAAGGCGAGCGCCCGCAGCCGGTCCCCGGCCGCGACCCGCGCGAACACCTCCAGCGCGCCGTCCCGGGGCACGAAGTACCCGAGGTCGCTGACGACGGGGCGCACACCGGGGGCGCGCAGCGGGTTCCGCTCGGCGAGCCGCGCCAGATCGTCGTACGCCTGGCCCGCGGTGTGCCGCAGCATCCAGTGCACGGGGCGCTGACCGCTGAGGACGGCGACGAGACGGTCGGCGAAGAGGTCGGTGGGGCGGGGCCGGGAGCGCGGGGTGATGCCGGGCGCCGCCGCGTCCGGCCGGGACGCCCGGGGAGGCTGGACCGCCGGCACGGGCCTCGTGGGCGGGGTCTGGGCGCCTGGCCGCTGTGCCGGGGTGTGAGCTGGCCGAGGCGGGTGGGGCGGGGTGCCGGTGCCGGGAGCCGACGCGCCCCGGCGGGCTGTCGGGCGCGGTTCGGCCGCTCCGGCGGGGGGCGTGGCGCGGGGGCCGGTCACCTTGCCGGGGGCTGCGGTGAGTGGGCGTGCTGCCGTGCCGGGGGTTGTGGTGAGTGGGCGTGCTGCCGTGGCCGGGGCCGAGGGGGCCGGGTAGGGCGCTGTGCCCGGCGTCGAGGCGCCCGCGTGCGCCGTCGTGCCGGGTGCCGTGGCGCCCAGGTGGGCCGCCGCCTCCTGGGCCGTGTGCGGGGTCGTCAGGGGCTCCAGGGCGTCCGTCGCGTCCCGGGCCGTCCTCGCCTCCGGGCGGGGCCTCGACGGAGTGCGGGGCGGGGGCGTGCCCGGGTGGCGGGGGTCGTGGCGGCTCGGGGGACGGTGGCGGGGGTGGGGTTTACGGCTCATGACCTTGTTCATGGGGGTCCCCGTTCGGGAGGAAGCCGGTGATACCGGGCGGTAACTCGGTGGGGACCTTGTACGGGGGCCGGAGTCGCGTCGGCAAGGAACGCGGGAGCCGTGGCGCGGGGGCCGGAATGTTCACTTATCCGGGTGACGGGGAGGGGTGGAAAGCCCGGGAGTTCGGGGAGGGGCCGGGTGACAGCGCGGCGTGGGGTGGACGCCCGGCGGGGTGCGGGCGGGCGCCCGAAAGGGGACGGGCGCACGTATTCTGGAGGCGCTCCGGGGGCGGCCGAACGGGCCTTCCCGTGAGCCTCAGCTGAGCCCCTGACCAGGAAAAGAGCGGCCGGAATGCGCGTCTACGTACCCCTGACCCTGCCCGGGCTCGCCGAGGCGTACCGCACGGGGGTGCTGGGCACCGGCTCCTTCGTCGCCTACGCCGTCACACCCGACCTGCGCCAGTGGTGCGGCTCGGAGGACCTGGAGGAGCTGGAGTACGCGGCGCTCGGCCAGGCGGCCCTCGCCTCGCTGCGGCTGCTCGCCGCCGACGAGTCGGCCGCCCCGCGCCGGGTCGTGGTCGCCGCCGACGTACCGGACCGTGCCGTCGCGCCGGGCCCGTACCGCGACGAGGAGCCGGCCGAGCTGGGCGAGGTCATGGTCACCGCCGAGGTGCCGCTCGCCAAGGCGGCCGCGGTGCACGCCGACGCCGAGGACGCCGAGCCGGACGTGGCCGCCGCCGCGGCGGCGCTGGCGGAGGCGGACGCCGGGGACGACCACGACCTGGCCGCGGTGGAGACCGCCGACCGCCACGAGCTGCTCTGGTACGCCACGCAGGAGATCCCCAGCCTGCTCCGCCGGCCCTGACCCACCGCCCTGCCCGGCCTTGACCACCCGCCCGGACCGGCCCTGTCCCACCGTCCTGCCCGGCCTTGACCACCCGCCCGGACCGGCCCTGACCCACCGTCCTGCCCGGCCTTGACCACCCGCCCGGACCGGCCCTGACCCACCGCCCCGCCCGCCCCCCGCCCGGAACGCCCCCGACCCCCTCCTGACCTGCGGCGATCATCCGCCCATGGCCCATTGTCAGTGGGAGTGGGTACGGTTTCGGACATGGGGAAGCAGGGGAACGCGCACATCGTCTGGGACTGGAACGGCACTCTGTTCCACGACATCGACGCGATCATCGGGGCGACGAACGCGGCTTTCGCCGAGCTGGGCCTGGAGCCGATCACGCTGGAGACGTACCGGGCGCTGTACTGCGTCCCGGTGCCGAAGTTCTACGAGCGGCTGCTCGGCCGGATGCCGACCGAGGCCGAGTGGGACGTGATGGACGGCGCCTTCCACCGGCACTACACCGAGTGGCGGACGCGCTGCGGCCTGACCGAGGGCGCTGCCGACCTGCTCGCCGGCTGGCGGTCGGCGGGCAACAGCCAGTCCCTGCTGAGCATGTACGGCCACGAGGAGCTGCTGCCGCTGGTGCGCGGCTTCGGCATCGAGGCCCACTTCCTGCGGATCGACGGGCGCACGGGCCCCTCCGGCGGCTCCAAGGCCGAGCACATGGTGCGCCACCTGAGGTCGCTGGAGGAGCTGGTGGCCCCCGAGCGCACCGTCGTCATCGGCGACGCGGCGGACGACGCCCTGGCGGCCCGTCACGTGGGCGCGCGGGCCGTGCTCTACACCGGCGGCTCCCACGGTCCGGCCAGCCTCCGCGCGGCCGGAGTGCCGGTGGTGGACACCCTCGCCGAGGCGGTCGAAGAGGCCCACCGAATAGCGGCATAGCCCGCCCCCGGCCCTTACGGCGCTGTGCAGAACGTCAAACTTCACCCCCCGGTTTTGTACACATACGGCTCATGACGGGCCCGGGGTGAGGAGCGATAGCCTGGTGGCGTGATCAGCGCGATATCTCGCGGGGGCGCCACCGCCCCTGCCCTGCGCCCGGTTCGCACGGAGCACCTCCGTGACCGGGCGGTGGTCGCTGGTCCTCGCGGGCGCGACAGGGGCGCCAACGCCTCCAGGACGCCGGGAACGGCACGGGACACGTCGGCACTGGGCGCAGCGTCGCACCCGACAGACGTGTCGACATTGGCCGAATTCCTCCCGCCCATCTCACCTCGCGGCATAGCGTCGGAACGGACCGGACACCCCGGGCCGTGGCGTCATACCGGAGGGAAAGAGACCGTACTTCCTTCTACGTCACGCAACGGCGCGCGACAGGAGCCAGAGGACAATGCAGACCAAGCTGGACGAAGCCAAGGCCGAGCTGCTCGATCGGGCGGCCCGGGTAGCTGAGAACAGTCCGGTCGGGGGGCACCTACCGACCGGGACCACGAGCGAGGCCCCCGACAGCGAGTCCGTGCTCGCGTTCCTCCAGCGCTACTACCTGCACACGGCCCCGGAAGACCTCACCGACCGCGACCCGGTCGACGCCTTCGGTGCCGCTGTCTCCCACTACCGGCTCGCCGAGAACCGCCCCCAGGGCACCGCCAGCGTGCGGGTGCACACCCCGACCGTGGAAGAGAACGGGTGGACGTGCAGCCACACCGTGGTGGAGGTCGTCACCGACGACATGCCCTTCCTGGTCGACTCGGTCACCAACGAGCTGACCCGTCAGGGCCGCGGCATCCACGTCGTGATCCACCCGCAGTTCGTCGTGCGCCGGGACGTGACCGGCAAGCTCATCGAGGTGCTGCCCAAGCCGGCCCCCGGCGAAGAGCTCCCGCACGACGCGCACGTCGAGTCCTGGATCCACGTCGAGATCGACCGCGAGACCGACCGCGCCGACCTCAAGCAGATCTCCGCCGACCTGCTCCGCGTCCTCTCCGACGTCCGTGAGGCCGTCGAGGACTGGGAGAAGATGCGCGAGACCGCGGTCCGGATCGCGGACGGCCTGGAGGGCGAGCCCCGCCCCGCCGACCTGCCCGGACCCGAGGCCGAGGAGGCCCGCGAGCTGCTGCGCTGGCTCGCCGCCGACCACTTCACCTTCCTCGGCTACCGCGAGTACCAGCTGCGCGGCGACGACTCGCTGAGCGCCGTGCCCGGCACCGGACTCGGCATCCTGCGCTCCGACCCGCACCACTCCGAGCAGGACGAGCACCCGGTCAGCCCCTCCTTCGAGCGGCTCCCCGCCGACGCCCGCGCCAAGGCCCGCGAGCACCGCCTGCTCGTGCTGACCAAGGCCAACAGCCGCGCCACCGTGCACCGCCCGTCCTACCTGGACTACATCGGCGTCAAGAAGTTCGACGCCCAGGGCAACGTGGTGGGCGAGCGCCGCTTCCTCGGCCTGTTCTCCTCCGCCGCGTACACCGAGTCGGTGCGCCGGGTGCCGGTCATCCGCCGCAAGGTCGAGGAGGTCCTCGAGCGCGCCGGGTTCTCGCCCAACAGCCACGACGGCCGCGACCTGCTCCAGATCCTGGAGACCTACCCGCGCGACGAGCTGTTCCAGACCCCGGCCGACGAGCTGCAGTCCATCGCGACCAGCGTGCTCTACCTCCAGGAGCGCCGCCGGCTGCGCCTGTACCTGCGCCAGGACGAGTACGGCCGCTACTACTCGGCCCTCGTCTACCTCCCGCGCGACCGCTACACCACCGGCGTCCGGCTGCGGATCATCGACATCCTCAAGGAGGAGCTCGGCGGCACCAGCGTCGACTTCACCGCCTGGAACACCGAGTCGATCCTCTCCCGGCTGCACTTCGTCGTCCGCGTCCCGCAGGGCACCGAGCTGACCCAGCTCTCCGACGCCGACAAGGAGCGCATCGAGGCCCGTCTGGTCGAGGCCACCCGATCCTGGGCGGACGGCTTCACCGAGGCGCTGACCGCCGAGTGCGGCGAGGAGCGCGCCGCCGAGCTGCTGCGCCGCTACCAGCACGGCAACGCCTTCCCCGAGGGCTACAAGGCCGACCACACCCCGCGCGCGGCCGTCGCCGACCTCGTCCACCTGGAGCGGCTGAGCCGCGAGGACGGCAACGACTTCGCGCTGAGCCTGTACGAGCCGGTGGGCGCCGCCCCCGGTGAGCGCCGCTTCAAGATCTACCGCACGGGCGACGCGGTCTCCCTCTCCGCCGTGCTGCCGGTCCTCAGCCGGCTCGGCGTGGAGGTCGTCGACGAGCGCCCCTACGAGCTGCGCCGCGCCGACCGCACCACCGCCTGGGTCTACGACTTCGGCCTGCGGATGCCGAAGCCCGCGGGCGGCGGCGACCACCTCGGCGAGGACGGCCGCGAGCGGTTCCAGGAGGCGTTCGCCGCGACCTGGACCGGCCAGGCGGAGAACGACGGCTTCAACTCCCTCGTCCTGAGCGCCGGGCTGACCTGGCGGCAGGCGATGGTGCTGCGCGCCTACGCGAAGTACCTGCGCCAGGCGGGCTCCACCTTCAGCCAGGACTACATGGAGGACACCCTCCGCAACAACGTCCACACCACCCGGCTGCTCGTCTCCCTCTTCGAGGCGCGGATGTCCCCGGACCGGCAGACCGCCGGTCTGGAGATCACCGACGCGCTCCTGGAGGAGCTGGACGCCGCGCTCGACCAGGTCGCGAGCCTGGACGAGGACCGCATCCTGCGCTCCTTCCTGACCGTCATCAAGGCGACCCTGCGCACCAACTTCTTCCAGGAGACCGAGGGCGGCAAGCCGCACGACTACGTCTCCATGAAGTTCGACCCGCGCGCCATCCCGGACCTGCCCGCGCCGCGCCCGGCGTACGAGATCTGGGTGTACTCGCCGCGCGTCGAGGGCGTGCACCTGCGCTTCGGGAAGGTCGCGCGCGGTGGTCTGCGCTGGTCGGACCGGCGCGAGGACTTCCGTACCGAGATCCTGGGCCTGGTCAAGGCGCAGATGGTGAAGAACACCGTCATCGTGCCGGTCGGCGCCAAGGGCGGTTTCGTCGCCAAGCAGCTGCCCGACCCGAGCGTGGACCGGGACGCGTGGCTCGCCGAGGGCATCGCCAGCTACAAGACGTTCATCTCGGCGCTGCTCGACATCACCGACAACATGGTGGCCGGCGAGGTCGTCCCGCCGCAGGACGTGGTCCGTCACGACGGCGAGGACACCTACCTGGTCGTCGCGGCCGACAAGGGCACCGCGACGTTCTCCGACATCGCCAACGGCGTCGCCGGGGAGTACGACTTCTGGCTCGGGGACGCCTTCGCCTCCGGCGGCTCGGCCGGCTACGACCACAAGGGCATGGGCATCACCGCGCGCGGCGCCTGGGAGTCCGTGAAGCGGCACTTCCGCGAGCTGGGCGTGGACACGCAGTCGGAGGACTTCACGGTCGTCGGCATCGGTGACATGTCCGGTGACGTGTTCGGCAACGGCATGCTGCTCTCCGAGCACATCCGTCTGGTCGCCGCCTTCGACCACCGGCACATCTTCATCGACCCGAACCCGGACGCGGCCACCGGATACGCCGAGCGCCGCCGCCTGTTCGAGCTGCCCCGCTCCAGCTGGGCCGACTACGACACCTCGCTGCTGTCGGCGGGCGGCGGGATCTTCCCGCGCAGCGCCAAGGCGATCCCGCTCAACGGCCACATCCGCGAGGCGCTGGGCATCGAGGAGAAGGTCTCCAAGATGACCCCGGCCGACCTGATGAAGGCCATCCTCCAGGCGCCGGTCGACCTGCTGTGGAACGGCGGCATCGGCACGTACGTGAAGTCGTCGGCGGAGTCGAACGCGGACGTCGGCGACAAGGCCAACGACGCCATCCGTGTCGACGGCGCCGACCTGCGCGTCAAGGTCGTCGGCGAGGGCGGCAACCTGGGTCTGACCCAGCTCGGCCGCATCGAGTTCGCGCTCCAGGGCGGCCGGATCAACACCGACGCGATCGACAACAGCGCCGGCGTGGACACCTCCGACCACGAGGTGAACATCAAGATCCTGCTCAACGGCCTGGTCACCGACGGCGACATGACCGTCAAGCAGCGCAACAAGCTGCTCGCGGAGATGACGGACGAGGTCGGCGCCCTGGTCCTGCGCAACAACTACGCGCAGAACACCGCGCTGGCCAACGCCCTCGCGCAGTCCAAGGACATGCTGCACGCGCAGGCCCGCTTCATCCGCCACCTGGTGCGCGAGGGCCACCTCGACCGGGCGCTGGAATTCCTGCCCACCGACCGCCAGATCCGCGAGCGCCTCGCCCAGGGCCAGGGCCTCACCAGCCCCGAGACCGCCGTCCTGCTGGCGTACACCAAGATCACGGTCGCCGAGGAGCTGCTGCGCACCTCGCTGCCCGACGACCCCTACCTGCGCACCCTGCTGCACGCCTACTTCCCGTCGGCGCTGCGCGAGCGGTTCGCGGAGTCCATCGACAGCCACCCGCTGCGCCGCGAGATCACCACGACGGTGCTGGTCAACGACACGGTGAACACGGGCGGCACGACCTATCTGCACCGTCTGCGCGAGGAGACCGGGGCCTCCCTGGAGGAGATCGTCCGCGCCCAGACCGCGGCCCGCGCGATCTTCTCCTCGGCGCCGGTGTGGGACGCGGTGGAGGAGCTGGACAACAGGGTCGACGCGGCCGTCCAGACCCGCATCCGGCTGCACTCGCGCCGGCTGGTCGAGCGCGGCACCCGCTGGCTGCTCAACAACCGGCCGCAGCCGCTCCAGCTCGCCGAGACCGTCGAGTTCTTCGCGGCCCGCGTCGAGCAGGTCTGGCAGCAGCTGCCGAAGCTGCTGCGCGGCGCGGACCTGGAGTGGTACCAGCACGTGTACGACGAGCTGTCCGCGGCCGGTGTCCCGGACGAGATCGCCACGCGCGTGGCCGGGTTCTCCTCCGCCTTCCCGGCGCTGGACATCGTCTCGGTGGCCGACCGCATGGGCAAGGAGCCGCTCGACGTGGCCGAGGTCTACTACGACCTCGCGGACCGGCTGCACATCACGCAGCTCATGGACCGCATCATCGAGCTGCCCCGCGCCGACCGCTGGCAGTCCATGGCCCGCGCCTCCATCCGTGAGGACCTCTACGCGGCCCACGCCGCGCTCACGGCGGACGTGCTCGCGGTGGGCAACGGCACCTCGACGCCCGAGCAGCGCTTCAAGGCCTGGGAGGAGAAGAACGCGCCGATCCTGAGCCGGGCGCGCTCCACCCTGGAGGAGATCCGCGGCTCGGACGCGTTCGACCTCGCGAACCTGTCGGTGGCGATGCGGACGATGCGCACGCTGCTGCGCACGCACTCCTGACGCGAGGACGCACAGCGAGAAGGCATAGGGTGCCCCGGGACCGGAGAAACGGTTCCGGGGCACCCGTTTTCTTGCCTCCGTCTAGGGAAAAACCTGTGGCGAATTTACCGTTTCCTGCTCATCGGTCCCTTTCGGATAGGGTCTGGCCTGTGCCTGTGCCTGTGACCTTGAACCGCACCGAGGCCCGGCCCGATGCGCGCCGCCCCGCCTAGCCCGGCGAGCGCCGGCCGCGCCCTGCCCTGGGCCGCCGCCGCGCTCGTCCTCGTGCTGATGCTCCTGGTGATCGTCCGGCTGCCCTGGGCCGGGGACCTCGGGATGCACGCGGCGACCGTGCAGCGGCTGCGGCACAGCCTGCTCAACCCGGGCAACCCGCTGGTCGACGCCGACACCCCGAGCCCCTACTACTCGCCGTGGATGCTGCTGCTCGGCCTGCTGGCCCGCGTCACCGGCCTCTCGGTCTTCGTGGTGCTGCGGATCGGCGCCCTCACCGCGCTCGCGCTGCTCTTCACCGGCGTCTGGTCCTACGTCCGCACCCTGAGCGCCCACCGCGCCGCCCCCGCGCTCGCGCTCCTGTGCGTGGTCTTCCTGTGGGGCCCGGACCTCTTCAACTGGAGCGGCTTCCTCGGCCTCAACTCCCTGGCCCTGACGGTGTCGTACCCCAGCGTGCTCGCGCTCGGGCTCTCCTTCCACTTCTGGGCGTGGCTCACACGGGCGCTGCGCGCCGGCACCGGGTGGGCCGGCTGGGCGGGGCTCGGCCTCCTGTGGGCGCTGATCCTGCTGTGCCACCAGTTCTCCGGCGTGGTCGCCTCCCTCGGCGCCCTCGCCGTGGTCGTCGCGGCCCGCCCCGCCCGCGCGACCCTGCTCCGCCTCGCCGCGGCCCTGGTGACGGGCGTCCTGCTGCTCGCGCTCTGGCCGTACTACGACTTCTTCGCCCTGTTCTCGGCGGGCGCCGGCCTGGAGGAGATCCACCGCCCCCTCTACGACGACCTCCTCGGCCGCTTCGGCCTGGTCCTGCTCGGGGTGGTGGCCCTGGTGTTCCGGTGGCGCCGGGACCACCGGGACGTCCTGGTCGTCTTCTTCGTCCTCGGCGCGCTGCTCGTCACGGCCGGCGGTCTCACCGGCCACTACTCCTGGGGCCGCGCCCTGCCCGCCGCCCTGATCCCGGCCCAGCTCGCGGCCGCGCTGGAGACCGTCACCGCGTCACGCAGGGGGGTCCGGGTGGCGTGGGCCTGCCTGCTGGGCGTCGCCCTCGCGGTGGGCGCGTGGGCCCAGGCGGGCACGCTCGGCTATGTGATCGACCGCGACGACCTCCCGGCCCCCGTCGCCGCCATGTACCGCACCCCGTGGGTCGGTTACCACTGGATCACCCCCTGGGTCCGCTACGGCGACGTGGTGATGGCCCGCCCCACCCCGTCCCGCCAGATCCCCGCCTACGGCCCCTACACCGTCGCCCCCGGCTACCCCGACTTCTTCCTCCCGGACGAGACGGGCCGCGACGAAGCGGTCACCCGCTACTACGCCCCCACCACCGACTCCGCGAGCCGCCGCGCCATAGCCCGCCGGTACGGAGTCCGCTGGGTACTCGGCTCGACGGACACGGCGGAACCATGGCTGAAAGAGGTGACGAGAGGACCGGGGGACCAGGTCCTCTACAAGGTCGAGCCGTGATACGAGGGTGAGTTGTGAGCTTTTAGGGGCGCGGGGAACTGCGCGACCAGCCACAACGCACCCGCGCCCGACAACTCACCGCAGCACACCAGGCACAAGCCGCGCAGCGCCCCGCACCCGAAAACTCACCGCAGCACACTCGACAAAAGCCGCGCAGCCCCCCGCACCCGGGGATGATCAACCCGCCGCACAACCCGCCGCAAAAGCAACGCCGCCCCGACCGGACGCCACCGCACCTGCAACCGCCCCGCCCCCCGCCCCTCCGGCTCCACGACGACCTCGTGCGGCGCCGTACCCGACCGGTACTCCACCCGGGCCGTCAGCGCGGGGAACGACAGCGGGGCCAGCAGCAGCCCCTCGTTCGCCAGCCCCTGTTGCTGGAGCCGGACCAGCGGATGCCGCGTCCCCGCGAACCCCTGCACCGGCAGCCGGGCCTCGCTCAGATCCACCCGTACCCGGCCCTCGAAGACCCCGGGCCGGACCGGGTCGAGCCGGAACGGCACCGTCATCCGCCGCTTGCCCGGCGTCAGCAGCAGCCCCGCCCGCTGCGGTCCGACGGGGAGCCGCAGTCCGGGGTCGTAGGTGCGCACGGTGAGGGTGAGCGTCGCTCCGGGTCCCGGCGTCAGCTCGGTGATCTCGTGGCGGAAGTACGCGCTGGGGAACGGCCGGGTCTCCAGGTCCAGGTCGGACACGTCCAGCTCGCGCCGCCCCCGCGCGGAGGACGGCACAGCGCCGCCCCAGTAGGTGCCGGTGTCGTCGGTGGTGACCTCCCTCGGCGCCACCGGCTGGCCCAGCCCGCGCGCGGCGGGCCGCAGGTCGTCCAGGCGCCCCTCGCGCAGCAGCTCCAGGACGACCCGCTCGGGCCGGGGGAGCCGGACGAAGGCGCCGTCGGCGAGGGTGTCCAGGTACGGGTTCATGATCTCGGCGAACGCGGACAGCCACTCGGTGTCGCGGTAGGGCAGGTCGCCCGCGTACATCCGGAAGTCGTGCTTGAGGAACTTGTAGTCCTTGTCCTCACGCAGCCCCGCGTGCCCGCTCTCCACCAGGAAGTCGTCGATCAGGCGCTGGACGTGCACCCGGTCGGCCACGTTGGAGATCTTGTGCCGCTGGTTGGAGATGGAGGCGGAGGCGGCGGCCGCGTACGGCTCGATGTACCAGGTGTAGACCGGGTCCGGGATGATCGTGAACGCCTCGGCCAGGCAGTACGCCTGCGCGGAGAAGAGCTGGTCCTCGTAGTGGATGCCCTCGGGGAAGCGCAGGTGGTGCCGGTCGAGGAACGCGCGGGCGTACATCTTGCTGGTCGACAGGTGCTCGAAGAGCAGCCGGGGGTCGGCGGCGATGCCGTCCAGGGTGCGGCGCTCGCTCACCAGATGGGGCATCCAGGCGGAGCGCCGGCCGCTGTCCACGCGGACCCGGGTCACCGCGCCCATGGTGAAGTCGACCTCGCGCTCCCGGTGCGCGGCGAGCAGCAACTCGACCGCGCGGGGCGGGAGTTCGTCGTCGCTGTCGAGGAACATCAGATACGGGGCGCGGGCGATGGCGATGGCCCGGTTGCGCGGGGCGCTGCACCCGCCGCTGTTCTCGGGCAGCCGCAGATAGCGGATGCGGGGGTCCTCGGCCGCGAGCCGGCGGGCCACCTCGGGGGTGTCGTCGGTGGAGTGGTCGTCGCTGATGACGATCTCGATGTTCGCGTGGGTCTGGGCGCGCAGGGAGGCCACCGCGCGGGGCAGCCGGGCCGCGTCGTTGTAGCCGATGACGGTGACCGTGACGTCGGGAGTCGTCATCCCTGGGCCTCCTCGGGGGTCGGTGCGGGGGTGCGTTCCTCCGGCGGGAGGACGGGCGGCAGCGCCTCCTCGGGCTCCCCGAGGAACACCCGGCGTACGACCCGTTCGGCGGCGCGGCCGTCGTCGAACTCGCAGAACCGGCGCCGGAAGGCGGTCCGTGCCTTGGCCGCGTTCTCGTCGCGCCAGGCGCCGGAGGTGAGGATCTCGGTCAGCTCCTCCTGGGTGCGGGCGACGTGTCCGGGCGCCTCGGCCATCAGGTCGAAGTAGACGCCGCGCGTGGTGCGGTAGGTCTCCCAGTCGTCGGCGTAGACGACGACCGGGCGGTCCAGGTTGGCGTAGTCGAACATGATGGAGGAGTAGTCGGTGACCAGCGCGTCCGCCGCGAGGCACAGCTCCTCGACCGGGTCGTAGGAGGAGACGTCGATGATGCGGCCCGAGCGGCGCAGTCCGCTGAGCGGGGAGGCGGCGCCGCCGTAGAAGTAGTGGGCGCGCACCAGCAGGACGGTGTCGTCGCCGAGCCGGTCGGCGAGGGTGGCGAGGTCGAGGCGGGGGGTGAACCCGGCCTCGTAGTCGCGGTGGGTGGGGGCGTAGAGGACGGCGGTGCGGCCGGGCGGGATGCCGAGGCGCTCGCGGGCGGCGCGCACGTCGTCGGCGCCGGCGGTGTAGAAGACGTCGTTGCGCGGATAGCCGTGGTCCAGCGAGGTGTAGCGGGCCGGGTAGGCGCGCTCCCACATGCGGGTGGAGTGGCTGTTGGCGCTGACGCTGTAGTCCCAGCGGTCGATCCGGGCGAGCAGGGCGGCGAAGTCCAGGCCCTGGGCGGCGGCCGGGTGGTCGCGCTGGTCCAGGCCCATGCGCTTGAGCGGGGTGCCGTGGTGGGTCTGGAGGTGGATCGCGTCGGGCCGTTTGACCACCGCGTTGGGGAAGTTGACGTTGTTGACCAGGTACTTGGCGGTGGCCAGCGTCTCCCAGTAGCGGCGGGTGCCGGGGAGCACGTGGTCGGTGCCGGCGGGCAGCAGGGCCGCGTTCTCCTTGCTCACCACCCACACCGGGCGGATGTGCGGGGCGAGTTCGGCGAGCTTGGCGGCGATCGCGGCCGGGTTGCAGGCGACGCCCCGGTCCCAATAGGCCGAGAAGACGGCCAGGTCGGGGTCCACCGGGCGGGCGAGCGCCCTGCGGTAGTAGTGGTCGCGGAGCTTGGCGCCCGCCTGGCGCTTACGGGCGCGTACGGCCTTCTTGGCGGAGCGGCGGGTGCGGTTGGCCGCCTGGAAGGCGCGGTAGCGGGTGTAGGCGCCCTCTTCGAGCAGCGCGTGCCGTACGCCCTCCAGGCCGCCCGGGCGCCGGTGGCCCTCGGGGCGCCAGCGGACGGCGGCCCGGGAGGCGCGGGCGAAGAAGGCGCGCGCGATGGGGTCGGGCATGTCCTCGCGGGCGAAGGTGCGCAGCAGGTCGGTGACCATCAGCTCGTAGAGCACCGCGCGGGCGGCGGGGCGGCCCTCGGTGAGCGGGAGCAGCGACTCGTAGCGGTCGATCAGCGCGAGCCGGGAGGCGGGGGTGCGCGGGGGCAGGCTCTCCGGGCGCAGCTCCCGGTTCTCGTACGCCACCTGGTTGAGGCAGGCGACGCGGTCCGCGCGGAGCAGGGCCGTGTGGGCGGCGTGGGCCTCGTCGTCGTTGGCGAGGGCGTCCTCGTGGGCCCGCCAGAACGCGGTGCTCAGCACGCGGGTGCCGAGCAGGGGGGCTAGGCGCAGCAGGGCCGGGTTCTCGTCCAGGGTGAGGACGGAGCGGCCCGCGGCGGCCAGGACGCGGCCGTCGCGGGAGGGGGCGCCGGTGGTGCGCCAGGTGGTGGTGACGTGGTCGAGGAGGAGGACGTCCGCGTGCTCGTCGCCCCGGTCGAGTTCGGCGGTCCGCTCGGCGACCAGGCGGGGCGTTCCGGCGGGTACGCCGTCCTTGGCGTGCACGAAGTGCAGCCAGCGGCCCCGGGCCCGCGCGGCGCCCGCCGCCCGGGCCGCCGCGTCGGTGGTGCCCTCGGGGAGCGGCACGGTGACCGTCTCGGGCGTGTGGCCCTCGGCGGTCTCCCGGGCCCAGTCACCGACGGCGGCGACGATCACCTCGGCGTCCGGGAGCGGATGGGTCGCCAGCGAGTCGAGCAGCTCCGTCAGATGCCCCTGGGTGTTCGGCCCGTAGACGATCAGGCTGAGGTGAGGCATCGGGGAGGACTCCTTCGGCTCGTCGTCTCAGAGAGGGCACCTTTCATAACATACTGTCATTAGAGCGATGAAAGGGATAATTACGGCCAGGGTCAACGGAGACGAGACGTCTCCACCCCCCTCTTACCCCGGAAGACGGCTTCCCGGTGCCTATGGTTTCGCCGGAGCCGGCTTGGCCGCGGGCTTTTTCGTTTTCTTGTCCCCCTTGTCACCGGTGAAGGCCTCGTACTCCTTGAGTACCTCCTCGGTGGGCCCGTCCATACGAAGCTCGCCGCGTTCCAGCCAGAGCACCCGTTCGCAGGTGTCGCGGATGGACTTGTTGTTGTGGCTGACCAGGAAGACCGTGCCCGCGTGCTTGCGCAGCTCGCGGATGCGGGCCTCGGAGCGCTTCTGGAAGGAGCGGTCGCCGGTGGCCAGCGCCTCGTCGATCAGCAGGACGTCGTGGTCCTTGGCGGCGGCGATGGAGAACCGCAGCCGGGCGGCCATGCCGGAGGAGTACGTCCGCATCGGCAGCGTGATGAAGTCGCCCTTCTCGTTGATCCCGGAGAAGTCGACGATGTCCTGGTAGCGCTCGCGGACCTGCTCGCGGGACATGCCCATCGCCAGGCCGCCGAGGTGCACGTTGCGCTCGCCGGTCAGGTCGTTCATCAGGGCCGCGTTGACGCCGAGCAGGGAGGGCTGGCCGCCGGTGTAGATGTGGCCGCTCTCCACCGGGAGCAGGCCCGCCACCGCCTTGAGCAGGGTGGACTTGCCCGAGCCGTTGGTGCCGATCAGGCCGATGGCCTCGCCCTTGTACGCGACGAAGGACACCTTCTTGACCGCGTGGACGCGGCGCACGCCGGCGGCCTTCTCGGCCTGCTTACGGCGCAGGATGCGGTTGAGGGCGGCGGTCGCCGAGCCACGCCCCGCGCCGGTGCCGTTGACCCGGTAGACGATGTCCACCCGGTCGGCGACGACGGTGGGGATCTGCTCGCTGTGCGCGGTCCGCTCGTGCGCGACGGTCTGTTCAGCCACGGCCGTAGGTCTCCTCAGCCTTCCAGAAGTAGATGAAGCCGCCGATCCCGGCGAGGGCGGCCCAGCCGGCGGCGGCCGCCCACACGTGCGGCGGGAGCTGGTTCGCGTGGAAGCTGTCGATCAGGGCGAACCGCATGAGGTCGATGTAGACGGCGGACGGGTTGGTCTCCAGCGCGACGATGAGCCAGTGCGGCAGGCCCTTGTCCTTGGTGAGCTTGCCGATGCTCCACATCACGCCGGAGACGTACATCCAGGTGCGCAGCAAGAACGGCATCAGCTGGGCGATGTCCGGGGTCTTCGCGCCGAGCCGGGCCACGATCATCGCCATGCCCGCGTTGAACATGGACTGCAGGCACAGCGCGGGGATCGCGAGCAGCCAGGACAGCGACACCGGCACGCCCACGCACAGCAGGATGACGAGCAGCGCGGCCATGGAGAACATCAGCTGCTGCAGCTGCTGGAGGCAGAACGAGATCGGCAGGGCGGCGCGCGGGAAGTGCAGGGCGCGGACCAGGCCGAGGTTGCCGGAGATGGCCCGGGTGCCCGCCATGATCGAGCTCTGCGTGAACGTCCACACGAACACGCCGGTGACCAGGAACGGGATGTAGTCCGGGACGCCGTGCTTGGTGCCGATCAGCACGCCGAAGATGAAGTAGTAGACCGCCGCGTTCAGCAGCGGGTTCATCACCTGCCAGACCTGGCCGAGCTTCGCCTGGCTGTACTGGGCGGTGAGCTTGGCGGTGGCGAACGCGGTGATGAAGTGGCGCCGGGCCCACAAGTGGCGGACGTACGCCGGGAGGGAGGGGCGGGCGCCGCTGACCGTGAGGCCGTGCCGGGCGGCCAGGGCCGCGAGGTCGGTGCCGTCGGCCGGGGACCGGGTCGGGGGCGGTGTGTCGAGAACCTGGCTCACATCCGCTGCTTTCGCTCGGGGGAGGGGGTGCGCTCGCCCGGCCCGTGCCGGGCGTGGTCGTCGCCCGGCGTTTCCCTACGTTTCTCTTCACGTTCTCTTACGTCGGAACGGGACCGTATCGTCGCAACGCGAGAGTAGGGCCAATTCACGTCGCAACGCAACCGTTTCGTCGTCACGCCCTATGCTGGGCGCATGACGACCAACGCCGACGAACCCCCGGCGCGGCCGCGCCGCCGGGCTCCGGCCGGGGCCGCGGTGCTCCGGGAGGACGTGACCGAGGCCATCCGCGCGGCCGTCTTCGAGGAACTGGCGTCCGTCGGGTACGCGCGCATGTCCATCGAGGGCATCGCCCGCCGGGCCGGGGTCGGCAAGACGGCCGTCTACCGCCGCTGGCGCTCCAAGCTGCACCTCGTGCTCGACGTGGTCTCCGCGATGGCCGTCCTGGGGCTCCCGGCTCCCGACACCGGCTCCCTGGAGGGCGACCTCCGGCTCCTGTACGAGGTCACCTCGCGCGCGCTGCGCCACCCCGTGGTCTCGCAGATCATCCCCGACCTCCAGGCCGAGGCGGCCCGCAACCCCGAGATGGCCGACGCCTTCCAGAAGGCCCTGCGGGACGGCCAGGAGAGCGTCGCCAGCAAGATCCTCGCGGCGGCGGAGGAGCGCGGCGAGGTCGCCCCGGGCATCGACCCCGACCTGGCCCTGGACCTGATCTCCGGCCCCCTGTACTGGCGTGCGGTGGTCATCCGCACCCCGAAACCGCCGAAGGGGTACCTGGGGAACCTGGCCCGGGCCACGGCCGGAGCGCTCAAGGCACTCTGAGGGCGCGACTGTAGGGCGTCGAGCCGACCTGGGGCATGTGTGCCACGCGGGCGGGGTTCGTTCCGGCCCAGCCCCCCGCCCCTGCCCAGGCCCCCGTCCCTCAGCGCAATATCCGGCGCAGCCTCCCCCGCGCCACCCGTGCCGCGCCCCCCGGGCCCACGGCCACGCGGAGTGCCAGTGCGCCGGAATGGGTGGGGTAGGGGTGGGCCAGGAGGAGGAGGTGGCGGAGGTTGGGGAGGGCGTGGCGGCGGAGGTGGGGGGAGTCGTGGCGGGCGTGGGCGGTGGCCTCGCGGGTGGTGCCGTCCTTGAAGCGCAGGATGAGCCAGAGGTCCCAGACGCCCGCGCCCAGGGCCGTGAGGTCCACCGGGGTCTCGGCGGTCCACAGACCGGACGCCGTGGGGGCGAGCGGGATCGTGACGCGCCGCGCGGTGCGGCCCGTCGCGCGGAAGCGCCACTCCGCGGTCACCGCCAGCGGCTCCGCCCCGGCGACCCTGCCGTACAGCTCGTGCAGGCGCAGCCGCAGCCGGGACGTGCGGGCGCGGACCATGAGTTCGGCGTCCACCGTGAGGGGGAGCGCGTGCACCGGGCGGGTCAGCAGCGGGCTCAGGTCCACCTGCGGCAGCGCGTCCGACCAGACGGGCGTGCCGTCGGCGGCGCGGGCGTACGGCGGCAGGAGGCGGGCCGGACGCGCGGCCAGCTCCCGCAGCCGGGGCAGGTCGGCCGGCTCCGGGCACGCCATGATCACGCGCCCGATCAGCCGGCTCGGCGACGCGGTGTCCGGCTCCCAGTCGGCGGCGCCGTAGTGCCCGAGGTACTCCCGGGTGTGCTCCCACCAGGCACGCCGGTACTCCGCGCTCCGCAGGCCCAGCTCACGGACGTACATGCGCAGTTCGTGGTCGAGGAACTTCACCCGGGCGGCCTGCGCCAGCACCTTCTGGCCCGCGCCCAGCAGGATGTCGTGCGCCTGGGCGCAGGCCCGGGTGCGGGAGCGCCAGTTGCCGATGCCGTCCCGGTCCAGGGAGAGCGAGAGTCGGCCGGCGGAACGGCGCACGTTCCACGTGTAGACCCGGTCCGGGACGAGCGCGACGCGCGGCGCGGCGGCCAGGACCCGCGCGGTGAAGACGAAGTCCTCGTAGAGGAACGGGCCTTCGGGGAAGCGGATGCCGTGCTCGCGCAGGAACGAGGTCAGATACAGCTTGTTGACGCACAGCGTGTCCTCGACCAGCCGGGGCCGGTCGGCGGGGCGGGCGAGCACGGCGGGTGCCGCGTAGAGCGCCGGCTGCCACGGCTGTTCGCGCCCCGAGGGCAGCTCGCGGCGCACGCACAGCCCCGACGCCACCTCGGCGCCCGCCTCGGTGGCCGCCCGCAGCAGCGCGTCCACCGCGCCGGCCGGCAGCACGTCGTCGCTGTCCAGGAACATCACGTACGGCAGTGTCACCGCGTCGATCCCGGTGTTGCGCGGGGTGCCGCAGCCGCCGCTGTTCTCGCTCCGGCGGATGACGCGCAGCCGGGGGTCGTGCCCGGCCAGCCGCTCCAGCAGGCCGGCGCTGCCGTCCGTGGAGCAGTCGTCCACGGCGATCACCTCGCCGACGGCGGGCCCCTGACGGAGCGCCGAACGCACGGCGTCGGCCACATGGGCGGCGTCGTCGTACCCGATGACGACGACGGCGACCCGGGGCGCGGGATGCGGGTCCTGCGGTGCTGGATGCATGAGGTCCATGAGCCGGGAGTATGGGAATTTTCAGTAATACCGTATTAAGAGATGCTCAGCAGTCGTCCCGGAAGACGGCCGGAACCGGCTCGCGGTTCCGCAGTTGCCGAAGCATGGCCGAAGCCGTCCCGGCGGCGGACGTCGGCACGGCCGGACCCGGCGCCGGACCCGTCGAGTGCCACAGCCGGACGAAGGACCACACCGCCGCCACCGCCAGCAGTACGACGCGGGCCAGCGCCAGCAGACCGCCCGCCCAGCCGCCGCCGGTCACCTCGCCGTAGAAGACCGGGAAGACCAGGCTGCTCAGCGCGGTCGCCGCGAGGACCAGCACCGCCACCGGGCGCTGGGAGGTGTGCCGGGAGGTCAGACAGACGGCGGCGAGACCGAGCAGCCAGACCAGATACTGCGGGCTGATCACCCGGCTGGTCACGGTGAACAGCAGCACGGCCGCGAGCGCGGTGTCGTACGGCGTCGCCGGGTTCCAGCGCCGAGCCTTGCACCGCCACAGCACCAGCAGGGCGAACGCGGCCGCCGTGAGCGCCAGCGACACACCGGCGACGGTCCGCACCCCGGGGCCGACCAGCTCCGTCGCGCCGTACTGGTAGCGGACCCGGCCCGGCCAGCCCGCGTGCCGGGCCAGGTTCAGCAGGGTGCCGCCGAGCGACTCGATCTGCACACCCCGGCCGCTCTGCTCGCCCAGGAAGGAGAGCGGGTCGCTGAAGAGGACCGCGAGCAGGGCGAGGGCCGCGCATCCTGCGCCCACCGACCACGCCCACGCCGTCCGGGTCGCCCGCCCCCTCGGTGTGCCGAGCAGCGCGAGCGCGGGCCACACCTTCACCAGCGCGCCCAGCGCCCCGAACACCCCGCCCAGGCGCGGGGAACGGCCCAGCGTCAGCAGACAGAGCACGGCGAGCGCGGTGACCTGGACGTCGTAGCGGGCCAGCGGGATGTGCAGCAGCAGCGGCACCCCGCCGGTCCACAGGGCCGCGCCCATGAGGCTGCGCCCCGGCCGCCGGCCCACCGCCGTCAGCAGCGCCGTGATCAGCGCGTCCGTGACCAGAGTCAGCGTCACGAACGCCTGGAGGTAGTCCAGTCCGGGCAGCGCGCCCGGGGCCAGCAGTACCGGACCGGCGCCCGGCGGGTACTGCCACATCGTGTCCTGGGTGGGGAACGCGCCGTTGGACAGCACGCCGTACCAGTGGAAGTACAGCCGCGACACCTCCCGCGTCACCGAGCCCCCGCCCAGCAGGGGCGCGGCGGAGTGGGCCAGCAGCCACAGCATCAGGGCGCGGGTGGCGAGCCAGGCCGCGGCGAGGGCGAGGAACGGTCCGGGGGTGACACCAAGGCGCTTCATCGAGGGGGGAGCGTAATCCGCGCGGATGGTGTATCCATGCCGATACGCCGTCAATGGTCATAAAAGGTTGTCTCATCGCAAAAGATCGGGCCGTGGTGAACGTCGGGCCTCTTGTGGAACCGCAGCCGTCCGGGGCGGCTGGAGAAGCGGCCGCCGTACCCGTACGGGCGGCGGCGCCGGACGGGACGGCCGGCCGGGCGCCGGGGCGCCGTGCGCGGACCGCCGCCGCGCTCGTGCCCGCGGCCGTGATGCTCGCGCTCGGGCTGTGGGGCGTGGACCGGGGCGGGATGTGGCGGGACGAGGCCGTCACCCTCCAGGTCGCGCGGCGCGGGGTGCCCGGCATCTGGCGGCTGCTGCACAGCGTGGACGCCGTGCACGGCCTCTACTACCTGCTCATGCACGCCGTCCTCGCCGTCCGCCCCGACGAGGTCCTCCTCCGGCTGCCCTCGGTGTGCGCGGCGACGGCGACCGCCGCCCTGGTCGGCGCGCTCGGCGCCCGGCTCGCGGGCCCGCGCGTCGGCCTGTGGGCCGGACTGCTGTACGCGATCACCCCGATGGCCGGGCACTACGCCCAGGAGGGCCGCTCCTACGCCCTCGTCGCCGCCGGGGCCACCGGCGCCACCCTGCTCCTCACCCGGGCGGTGCGCACCGGCTCCTGGCGTGCCTACGGCCTGCTGCTCGGACTCACCTGCTGGCTGCACGAGTTCGCGGTCCTGCTGCTGCTCGCCCACGCGGTGTCGCTGGCGCTGGCCGGTGCCGAGAGACGGGTGTGGCGGGGCTGGGGGCGCGCGGCGGGCGCGGTCGTCCTCGCCCTGCTGCCGATGGCCCTGGTCTCGCACGCCCAGTCGGCCCAGCTGGCCTGGCTCGGCCCGCCGACCTGGCACACGGCCCGGGGCCTGCTGCGCGCCTTCCTCGGCGAGAGCGACCCGCTGTACTGGACCTGCCTCCCGCTCGCCCTGCTCGGCCTGGCCGGTCTGGCCGCCCCGCGCGGGCGGCTGACCCTCGCGCGCCTGTGTCTGCCCCTGACCGTGGTGCCGCCCGCCGCCCTGATGCTGGCCTCCCAGCTGTCCCCGCTGTACGTCGACCGGTATGTGCTGTACGCCCTGTCGGGGGCGCCGTTGCTGGTGGCGGCGGGGGCGGACATGGTGGTGCGGCTGGTCCGGCTGCCCGTGGGGGGCGCGCGGCGGCTTCCGCCCGTGGCCGCCCTGTGCGGCGTCGCCCTGCTCGGACTCGGTTTCGTCTGCCAGCTCCCGCTGCTGCGCGCCGACCGCGACCCGGCGAACCGGCCGGACGACCTCGCCGCGGTCGCCCGGGTCGCACAGCGCGAGATGCGGCCCGGGCAGCCGGTGCTGTTCCTGCCCGCGCAGGCGCGGAACACCGCCCTCGCCTACCCGGACGCCTTCCGGGGCGTCCGGGACGTGGCGCTGCTGTCACCGGTCACCGGCTCCGGGACGCTGTACGGCCAGGAGGCGGGTCCGGCGCTGCTGCGGGCCCGGCTGGCGGGGCTCGACCGGGTGTGGGTGGTGGCCGACCGGGATCTCGTGGAGGGGCGGTGGAGCCCGACGGGCGCCGGCGAGAAGGCCAAGATGGCTTTGCTGGCCGAGGAGTTCACGCCCGTGGAGGAGTCCCTGAGCCCCGACGCGAGCGTGCGGCTGTACGTGCGGAGGGCCGGCGTCAGCGGGGCTCCGGGGGCGCCTCCAGGTCCCGTACCGCCGCGTCCAGCGCGGAGGTGAGCTGATCGAGGCGGGCGCGCAGCTCGCCGATCTCCGCCGGGTCGGCGCCGGTCGCGGCCGCGATGCGGCGGGGCACCTCAAGGGCCCGTCCGCGCAGCGCCGCGCCCTCGTCGGTCAGCCGCACCCGCACCGAGCGCTCGTCCAGCGCGCTGCGCTCCCGGCGGACCAGACCGGCCGTCTCCAGCCGCTTGACCAGCGGGGACAGCGTGCCCGAGTCGAGCCGCAGATGCTCCCCGAGCGCCTTGACCGGCAGGTCCCCGTGCTCCCACAGCACGAGCATCACCAGGTACTGCGGGTAGGTGAGCCCGAGGTCCTTCAGCAGGACCCGGTAGACGCCGTTGAACGCGCGGGTGGCGGCGTGCAGGGAGAAGCAGATCTGCCGGTCGAGCCGGAGCCAGTCGGCCTCGGCGGCGGACAGCGCGCTGTCGGTGGCCGGAGCGGTGCCCGCGGGCGGGGTGGGCGAGGCGGTCATGGGACCAGGATAGCCAAGCAGACGTCATTTGGTTGCGCACAATTTAATTGCGTGCTCTACTCGGAGTCGTGAGAGCGGCGGAACCCCGCCGCACCCGACTTCTGAGAGGGATGGTCCCCATGGACGCGATCTACACCGCCGTCGCCACCGCCACCCACGGCCGCGAGGGCCGCGCCGTCTCCTCCGACGGCCGCATCGACCTGGCCCTGGCCATGCCGGCGGAGCTGGGCGGCGACGGCCAGGGCACCAACCCCGAACAGCTCTTCGCCGCCGGGTACGCGGCCTGCTTCGGCAGCGCCCTCGGCCTGGTCGGCAAGCAGGCCAAGGTGGACGTCAGCGACGCCGCCGTCACCGCCGAGGTCGGCATCGGCAAGCAGGGCGAGGGCTTCGGCCTGAAGGTGACGCTGCGCGTCGAGCTGCCCGACACCGTGGACCAGGAGACCGGCCGCAAGCTGGTCGAGACCGCCCACCAGGTCTGCCCGTACTCCAACGCCACCCGCGGCAACATCGAGGTCGACCTCGTCGTCGAATAGGCACCGGCCTCAGGGGGACGGCGTGAGCACTCCGTCGCCCATCGCCGGACGGGGGACCCGCGCCGCCGGGGCCTCGGGCATCGGCTCGCCGAGCAGCAGCGTGCGCACCACGCGCTCGGCGGCCCTGCCGTCCTCGTACGCGCAGAACCGCGCCCGGAAGGCGGCCCGCAGCGCCGCCGCGTCCGCGTCCCGCCACGAGCCGGACGCGAACAGCCGGATCACGTCGCGTTCCGTGTACGCCACATGCCCCGGCGGCTCCGCCGTCACGTCGAAGTAGGTGCCCCGGCTCGCCGCGAAGGTGGCGTGGTCGTCCGCGAGCAGCACGACCGGGCGGTCCAGGTTGGCGTAGTCGAACATGATCGACGAGTAGTCCGTCACCAGCGCGTCCGCCGCGAGCAGCACCTCCGCCGTGTCCGGCTCGTCGGTGGCGTCCACCACGACCCCGCGCCGGGCCAGCTCCGTGAGCCCCGCCCCGCGCGCCGGACCGGCCGCGAGCGTCGGATGCAGCCGGACCACGAGGGTGTGCCCCGCGCCCAGACCGGCCGCGAACCGGGCCAGGTCGAGCCGGTCCACATGACCGCTGCGCTGGTGGTCGCGCCGGGTCGGGGCGTACAGCACCACCGTGTGGTCCTCGGGGATGCCGTGCCGCAGCCGGAAGTCCGCGCCGCGCAGCGCGCCCGAGCGCACCAGCACGTCGTTGCGCGGGCTGCCCGTGCGCGCGGAGGTGAAGTGGCAGGGGTAGGCCCGCTCCCACACCAGCTCCGCGTACCGGCTCGCGACCAGGCTGTGGTCCCAGCGGTCGGCCCGGCGCAGCATCCTCGGCACGTCGAAGCCGAGCCGCGCCCCCGGCCGGTCCAGCAGATCGGCGCCCAGGAGCTTCAGCGGGGTGCACTGGTGGGTGTGGATGTGCACGGCGCCGGGGCGCTTGGCCAGATCGCCGGGCCAGTTGACGTCGTTGACGAAGAACTTGGCGCGCGCGGTCACCTCGCCGTAGCGCCGCGAGCCGACTACCGCGTACTCGGTGCCCTCCGGCAGCCCCGCCGCCGTCTCCTCGTCCCGGACCACCCACACCCCGCGCAGCCGGGGCGCGATCAGCCCGGCCGCGCGGTACACCGCCGCCGGGTCGCCCAGCATCCCCCGGTGCGAGGACGCCGAGTAGAGGACCAGGTCCTCGTCGAGCGGGCGCAGCGCGTGCAGAGCCGTCCAGCCGCGCCGGGCCCGCGCGGCCGCCGCCCCGCGCAGCCGGCCCGCGCGCCGCCGGGCCTCCCGGGCCGCCCGTGCCGTCTGCCGGCGCAGCCGGTACGCCGCGTAGCTCCCGGTCAGCAGCGCGCTCTCGCCCGTCACCTCGGCGCCCTCGGGCCGGTGGGTACGGAACAGTTCGGCCGTGCGCCGGAAGAACTCCGCCTTGTCGGCGGGCGGCAGCCGGTCCGGCTTGGACAGGATGTCCAGGCAGTGTTCGCCCATCTTGCGGTGCAGATACGGCCGCCACACCCACAGCTCCGGGTGCGCCTCCACGAACGCGAAGACCCGCTCGTACTGGTCGTGGACGTCGAAGTGCTTACGGCTCGTGGTGGACAGGATGTTGCCCTGCCGCCGCTGCCGGTAGTGCACGCAGATCCGGTCCAGGGCCGCGATCCGCCCGGCGCTCAGCAGCACCGGGAAGGTCCAGGGGGTGTCCTCGTAGTAGCCGGGCGGGAACGCGAAGCCGTGCTCGGTGACGAAGTCGCGCCGGTAGACCTTGTTCCACACCACCATCAGCAGGTCGAGGATCTCCGGCCGCTGGGCCGCCGTGAAGGTGCCGGGGCCGGACTCCGTGAGGACGTGGGCGAGGACGTTGCGCCGGGTGCCGCCCCACCAGTAGGTGCGCGCGTAGTCGAAGACCAGCACGTCCGGGTCCGCGGTCTCGTCCAGGCGGTCGGCGACGGCCTTGAGCGCGCCCGGGGTCAGCGTGTCGTCGCTGTCCAGGAAGAGGAGGTAGTCGCCGGTGGCGTGCGGCATCCCGGCGTTGCGGGCGCGGCCCAGGCCCACGTTCTCCGGCAGGTGCAGCACGGTGACGCGGGAGTCGCGCTCGGCGTACTCGTCCAGGATCGCGCCGCAGCCGTCGGGGGAGCGGTCGTCGACGGCGATGACCTCCAGGTCGGCGTACGACTGGCCGAGCACCGAGTCCAGACACTCGCGCAGGAAGCCCTGCACCTTGAAGCAGGGCACGATCACACTGAAGCGGGGCACGGCGGGTCAGCTCCTCACGAGGGTCGCGGCGGCGGGGGCGGGGACACGCTCCGCGAGCGGCACCACCGGCGGAAGCGCCTCGGGCGGCTCCCCGAGCAGCACCCGGCGTACGACGCGCTCGGCGGCGCGCCCGTCGTCGAACTGGCAGAACCGCTCCCGGAATGCGGCCCGCAGCTCCCGGGACTCCGGGCCCGCGTACTCGCCCTCGCGGAAGATCCGGGCCAGCTCCTCGGGCGTACGGGCCACCGGGCCGGGCGGGGCGGCCATCAGGTCGAAGTAGACGCCCCGGGTCTCGCGGTAGACGTCCCAGTCGTCGGCGTAGATCACGACCGGGCGGTCCAGGTTGGCGTAGTCGAACATGATCGAGGAGTAGTCCGTGATCAGCGCGTCCGCCGCCAGGCACACGTCCTCGGCCGAGCCGTGCGCGGTCACGTCGATGATCCGGTCCGAACTCCTCGCCGTGCCACGGTCGTAGAAGTAGTGGGCGCGCAGCAGCACCACCACGTCGTCACCGGCCGCGCGGCAGAACTCCTCCAGATCCAGGCCGGTTTCGAAGCCGTCGGCCCAGTCGCGGTGGGTCGGCGCGTACAGCACGGCGGTACGGCCCTCGGGCACGCCCAACTCGCGGCGGATCCGGGCCACGTCCTCGGAAGTCGCCGTGCAGTACACGTCGTTGCGCGGATAGCCGTACTCCAGCTGCTCGTAGGAGCCCGGGAAGGCGCGCTCCCACATCTGGGTGGAGTGGCGGTTGGAGGACAGGTTGAAGTCCCAGCGGTCCACCCGGCCGAGGAGCTTGGTGAAACTCCCGGACCGCGAGGCCACCACCGGGTACGTCGACTGGTCCACGCCCATCGTCTTCAGCGGGGTGCCGTGCTGGGTCTGGAGGTGGACGCTGCCGGGGCGCTTGACGACGCCCTCGGCGAAGTTGGCGTTGTTCACCAGGTACGTGGCGCGGGCCAGCAGCTCCCAGGAGCGGTGCGAGCCGATCACCGCGTGGTCGATCCCCTTCGGCACGGTGTGCTCCCGGCCGGGCTCCACCAGGAACACCGACCTGATGTGCGGGGCGAGTTCACGGGCCCTGGCGTGGATCGCGGCCGGGTTGCAGGTGTAGCCCCGGCCCCAATAGGCGCAGTACACCGCGAGGTTGGGGTCGAGCGGGCGGCGCAGCGCGCGGGCGTAGCGCAGCCGGGTGCGCAGCATGCGGGGGCGCGGCAGCCGGGCGAGGACTCCGGCGGCGGCCCGGTTGGCGCCGCGCAGCGCCCGGAACGCGCTGTACGCGCCCACCGCGAGCAGCCGGTGCTGCACCCCGAGGCTGCCGGCCGGGAAGCGGTGTCCGGCCGGGCGGTGGCGGCGGTAGAGGCGGGCGGCCCGGCGGAAGAACCTCCGGTGCCCCGAGGGGAGCCGCCGCGGACGGGACGCCGTCTTCAGCACCTCGGTGAAGAGCTGGTCGAAGAGCGCCCGCAGCCGCGCCCCCGGCAGTCCCGCCCCGGCCGCGCGGGTCAGGACCAGCTCCACCTGGTCCAGCAGGGTGTGCTGGTGCGCGCCCGGGAGGTTCAGCCGGCTGCCCTGGCGGCGGGCCCGGTGCCGGACGAGCGGGCGGTGCAGCACGGCGGCCCTGCGCGCGGCCACCGCGACCAGTCCGGCCCAGCCGAGGTCGGTGAAGTGGCCCTCGGGGAAGGCGAGTTCGTGCTCGGTGAGGAAGGAGCGGCGGTACACCGCACTCCAGGAGGGCAGCCGCGAACCGAACGGCTCGGCCACCATCGCGGGGTCGAAGGCCCCCTTCGGCGCCTTGGCCAGCAGCGGGGCCGCCGGGTTGGCCGGCTCGCCCTCCCACCAGGGGACGCGCTCGTACGCGCAGTGCAGCACGTCCACCCCGGCGGTCTCGGTGAGGCGGGCGTCCACCGCCGCGAGCGCGCCGGGCAGCAGCAGGTCGTCGCCGTCCAGGAACAGCACGTACGCCCCGGCCGCCGCCCGCGTCCCGGTGTTGCGGGCCCCGCTCAGCCCGGCGGACGGCGGCGAGTACACCGGGCGCACCCGGGGATCGCGCCGGGCGTACTCGGCCGCGACGTGGGCGGCCGGGGCCTCGGCGTCGTCGCAGACCGGGATCAGCTCCAGGTCGCCGAAGGACTGCGCGAGGACCGAGTCCAGGGCCTGGGACAGCCGGCCCTGGACCCCGTGCGAGGGGACGATGATGCTGAAGCGGGGCATTCTGTTCTCTCTGTCGTCTTGCGGACGCGGCCGGGGCGGCCTGCGGGGCGCCAGGTGGGCGGCCGGCTCGGGGTGGGCCGCGTCGTGGAGCGGGGCATGGGAACTCCCGGAAGATCCAACGGTGTTCAGCGGCCCTCGGTGACGGTGCGCGGCCCGGGGGCCTGCGGCACCGGGGCCGGCGGCGCGAGGGCGAGCACGGCGGCGGAGGGCACCGGGCGCCGGTCCACGACCGGGATCACCTCGGGCAGGCCGTCCGCCCGGCCGAGCATCACGTGCCGCACGATCCGCTCGGCGGCCCGGCCGTCGTCCAGCGGACAGAACCGCTCCCGGAACGCGGCCCGCGCCCCCTCCGCGCCGGAGTCGCGCCAGCGCCCGGAGACGAACAGACCGATCACCTCGTCCTCGCCCCGGGCGACCTCACCAGGTGCGGCGGAGTCGTCGGAGGCATGGGGGGCCTCGGTGGAGCCGTCCCCGGCGTGCACGACGATCGGCCGGTCCAGGCCCGCGTAGTCGAACATCAGCGGCGCCCCGTCGGTGAGCAGCACGTCCGAGGCCAGGCACAGTTCCGCCGCGCTCGGATGCGCCGACACGTCCAGGACGCCCCGGATCTCCCGGCGCCAGAGCACCGGCGCCCGCCCGGCGCGGACCAGCACGACGAAACGCGGGCCCAGTTCGCGGGCCAGCCGCTCCAGGTCGAGGACGGGCCGCCGGGTGTACGGATGGTCGCGGCGGGCCGGTGCGTACAGGATCGCCACCGTGCCCTCGGGGATGCCCAGTGCCGTGCGCAGCCGGGTCACGTCGGCCGGAGTGGCCCGCTGGAGCACGTCGTTGCGCGGCCGGCCGTACGCCAGTGCCGTGCACCGGCCCGGGGTCGTCCGCTCGGCGGCCGGGGCGGTGTGCGGGCCGGGGGCGAGGGTGTAGTCCCACAGGGGCTGCGGGCGGGTCTCCGGAGCGGTGCCGGGGCGCGGGGCCGGGTCGCCGGTCTGGAGGAAGACCTGCCCCGGGCGCTTGCGGACGCCGGGCGCGAACACCCCGTTGCTGATCAGGTACTTGGAGCGGGCCAGCGCGCTCCAGCAGGCCGCCGAGCCGGCCCGCAGCGGTCGCGCGCCGCCGGGACAGGGCCCGCCGGGGTGCGTGATCCACGCGGTGCGGATGTGCGGGGCGTGGACGCGCAGCGCCTCGGCGAGCGCCGCCGGGTCGCCGCCGGGGTTCCCGTGGCCGGCCGTGTGCCCGCAGTCGGCGAAGACCGCGTCGTCCTCGCGCAGCGGCAGCCGCAGCTGGACCCGGTAGTGCAGCCGCAGCGCGGCCGCCCGCAGCGCCCGTACCCGCCCGGCGGCGAACGCGCGGGTGCGGCGGCGCACCGCGCCGGCCAGCAGCAGGGCGCGGTAGGTGCGGTGCAGTCCGAAGCGGATCAGCGCGTGCCGGACCCGGGCGCGCCGGGAGGGCCGGGGGGCGTCGGCCACCCGGTAGCGGCGGTGGTGGGCGCGGGCCCGGCGCAGGAAGCGGGGGCGGCTGCGGCGCGGCAGCCGGTCGGGGCGGCTGAAGACGGCCGCGTAGTGCTCGACCATCTTGTTGAACAACTCGGGGCGCCAGCAGTCCAGTTCGGGCCGGGCGTCGACGTAGGCGAAGACCCGCTCGTACTGGTCGAGGACGTCGAAGTGGCGGTCGCTGGTGGTGCGCAGGATGGAGCCCGTGTGGCGCTGGCGGTAGTGCACGCACACCCGGTCCAGGGTGGCGATGGTGTCCGCCGTCATCAGCACCGGGAAGGTCCAGGGGGTGTCCTCGTAGTAGCCCGGCGGGAAGGCCAGCTCGCCGTGCTCCACGAACTCCCGCCGGTAGGCCTTGTTCCAGGCCACCATCAGCAGCCGCAGCAGCCCGGGGCGGTCGCGCAGACGGAAGGGGACCGGACCGTGCTCGGCCAGCCGGCCGGCCTCCCGGTTGCGGACCTCGCGGCCGTCGCCGTAGGTGCGCGCGTAGTCGAAGACCAGCACGTCCGGGTCGCCGGTCTCCCTGATCCGGTCCGCGACCGCGCGCAGGGTGTGCGGGGTGAGGGTGTCGTCGCCGTCCAGGAAGAGCAGATAGTCGCCGGTCGCCCCGGCCATCCCCGCGTTGCGGGCCGGTCCGAGCCCCTGGTTGGCCGTGAGGTGCAGCGGGCGCACCCGGGCGTCGCGGCCCGCGTACTCGTCGATGATCGTGCCGCACGCGTCCGGCGATCCGTCGTCCACGGCGATCAGTTCGAGATCGGCGTACGACTGCGAGAGCACCGAGTCCAGGCACTCGGACAGATACGCCTGGACCTCGTACGCGGGGACGATGACGCTGAACCTGGGCAAGGGACATCCATGGGTCGCTCGGCGCGGGCCTTCTGCCCGGCAACGGCCGTCCGGGTGACTTGGTTACGGGTTCCTACGGCATACGGGGGACATGTCACGGGGGCGGCCCGTCCAGGCCGCCCCCGCTCCGCAAAAACGTTCTGTTCGCGGCTACTTGACCGCGCCCGCCATCACTCCGGACACGAACTGCCGCTGGAACGCGAAGAACACGGCCAGCGGGATCACCATCGACAGGAACGCGCCGGGCGCGAGCACGTCGATGTTGTTGCCGAACTGCCGCACCTGCGTCTGGAGCGCGACCGTGATCGGCTGCGAGCCGGACTTGGTGAACACCAGCGCCACCAGCATGTCGTTCCACACCCACAGGAACTGGAAGATGCCGAGGCTCGCGATCGCCGGACCGCCCAGTGGCAGCACCACCCGTGCGAACAGCCGGAGTTCACCCGCGCCGTCCAGCCGCGCGGCCTCCAGGAGTTCGCGCGGGATCTCCGCGAAGAAGTTCCGCAGCAGGAACACCGCGAACGGCAGCCCGAAGCCGACGTGGAACAGGATCACCCCGAGGATCGACCCGAACAGGCCTACTTTCCCGAAGAGTTCGGCGATCGGGATCAGCGCCACCTGCACCGGTACCACCAGCAGGCTCACCACCGCGAGGAACCACCAGTCCCGCCCCGGGAACTCCATCCACGCGAACGCGTACCCGGCGAGCGCCCCGATCAGCACCACCAGGACCGTCGCCGGGACCGTGATCAGCACGGTGTTGACCAGCGAGTGCGTGATGTCGCCGTTCTCCAGCAGCCTGCGGTAGCTGTCCACGGTGAGCTGGGAGGGCTTGGCGAACACCTGCCACCAGCCGCTCGCGCTCATGTCCTCCGGCGAGCGCAGCGAGGAGATGAGCAGCCCGATGGTCGGCACCAGCCAGAACAGGCCCACGACCAGCAGGAACGCCCGCACCAGAGAGCCACCGAGGCGCGCGGTGAGCCGGGCTCCGAGCGGGGTCCGGGCCGGCGCGGCGGACTTCCCGCCGACGTTCTCGGTGATCGTCGTCATCGCCGCTCCTCCCGCCGCAGCCGCCGGATGTTGAACAGCATCACCGGGATCACCAGCAGCAGCAGGAACACCGCGATGGCGCTCGCGACGCCCGGCTGCCCCTCCGCGAAGCCCTTGCGGTACAGCTCCAGGGCCAGCACGTCGGCGTCGTCCTGGGAGGAGCCCGGCGCGATGATGTAGACGAGGTCGAACACCTTGAGCACGTTGATCATCAGGGTGACCGTGACCACCGCGAGGACCGGTGCGAGCAGCGGCACGGTGACCTTGCGGAACACCTGCCACTCGCTCGCCCCGTCCACCCGGGCGGCTTCGAGCAGTTCACGCGGGACACCGGCCAGCCCGGCCGCGATGAGCACCATCGCGAAGCCCGCCCACATCCATACGTAAGAGCCGATGATCGCGGGGGTGACCAGGGCCGGGCCCAGCCAGTCGACGCCGTTGTAAGCCTCCTTGAAGTTGGCCGCCGGAAGCCTGAGTTGAGCTCCGTCGGCGGCTGCGGGGAGGCTGAAGGTGCCGTCGGGGGCCGCCTTCGTGGACGCCACCACCCGGCCGTCCTTCACCGCCTCGATCCGCATCCCGGCGTACCCCACCTCCGAGGGGTCCGGGGCGCCGAGTCTTCCGACGCCCTTGCCCCGGGTGAAGTCCTGCCAGGTCGTGCCGGTGACCCGGCCGGACTCCGGGCGCGCGGCGACGGCCGGCCGCACGTCGTCCGGCAACTGGTCCGGGGCCACCCCGACGAGCGGCAGCGCGACCGGGGTGCCCGCGCGCACCGGGTCCCTGGTGACGAAGCCCCCGCCCTGCGCGACCAGCGGCGACTCGCGGCCCGGGTGTGCCTTCGGGAACGCCGAGGACTGCGCGAAGGTGTCGTGCACCCCGACCCAGACCGCGTTGGCGACCCCCTTGTCCGGGTCCTGGTCGTACACCAGGCGGAAGATGATCCCGGCGGCCAGCATCGAGATCGCCATCGGCATGAAGACGACCAGCTTGAACGCCGTTCCCCAGCGCACTCTTTCGGTCAGCACCGCGAAGACGAGACCGAGCGCGGTGGAGACGGTGGGCGCGAACACCACCCAGATGATGTTGTTCTTCAGGGCGGTGCGGATGCCGTCGTCCGTGAAGATCGCCTTGTAGTTGTCGAACCCGGCCGCGTGGTCGCCGGAGGCGTCGTAGAAGCTGCGGACCAGCGAGTATCCGATGGGGTAGACCACGAGCGCGCCGAGCAGCACCAGGGCGGGGAGCAGGAAGAGGGCGGCGACGGACCGGCGGGTGCCGGTGACGCTCCGGCGGCTGCCGCGCGGACCGCTGTTCTCCTTCGGCTTCTTCGACACGGCCGGGCCCGGCGGGACCCCGGCCGCCGCTTCCGGTGTCATCACCGGTCAGCTCCCGTTCCCGTACGCGGCCGCCGCGTCCTTCTCCAGCTGCCGCTGGGTGCCCGCCACGTCCTTGGGGTTCTTCAGGAAGTCCTGGAGGTCCTTCCATTCGCCCTTGCCCGGGGTGCCGCCGAACGCCTGCGGGGCCTGGTCGGACATGTCGAAGCGGAAGTCGTCGCCGGACGCGATCAGCGCCTTGGCGATCGTGCGCTGGACCTGGTTCGGGTAGGCCGAGTCCGGCACGTTCTTGTTCGGGGAGAGATAGCCGCCCAGCTTCGCCTGGATGGTCGCCGCGTCCGGGGAGGCCAGGAAGGTGGCCAGCGCCTGCGCCGCCTTGGAGTCCTTCAGGATCACGGCCGCGTCGCCGCCGGAGACCACCGGTGCGGTGGCGCCGACCTTCGGGAATGGGAACACCTTGGCGCCCTCGCCCACCTTCGCCTTGGTCTCACCGATGTTGACCTGCGCGAAGTCGCCCTCGTAGACCATCGCGGCCTTCGGCTGGTCGCCGCCGGTGAAGGTCTGGGTGACCGAGGCCGGGAACTCCGTCTGGAGGGCGCCGTCCGCGCCGCCCGCCACGTAGTCCTTCTTGCCCCAGACCTCCGCGAGCGTGGTGAGCGCCTTCTTCACCGAGGGGTCGGTCCACTTGATCTCGTGTTTGGCCAGCTGGTCGTACTTCTCCGGGCCCGCCTGGGAGAGGTAGACGTTCTCGAACCAGTCCGTCAGCGTCCAGCCGTCCGCGCCGCCGACCGAGAACGGGGTCACCCCGGAGTCGTAGACCGCCCGCGCGGTGGTCAGCAGCTCCGGCCAGGTGCCCGGCACCTTGGCGCCCGCGTTGTCGAAGACCGCCGCGTTGTACCAGATCAGGGACTTGTTGGCGGCCTTGTAGTAGACGCCGTAGCTCTTGCCGCCGACCTTGCCGATGTCCTGCCAGCCCGGGGAGTAGTTCTCCGACAGCTCCTTCAGGGCCTCGGGGCCCAGTGGCTTGGCCCACTTCTTGTCCACCGCCTGCTTGATCGCGCCCGGCTGCGGCAGCAGGGCCACGTCCGGGGGCTGGCCGCCCGCGATCTTCGAGCCGAGGAAGTTGATGATCGGGTCCTGCGCGGGCACGAACGTCACCTTCGCGCCGGTGCGCTTCTCGAACTCCGCGAGGACCTTCTTGAAGTTCTTCTGCTCGGTGCCGGTCCAGACGGCGGCGACCTCCAGGTGCGCGCCGTCCAGCTTCGGCAGGGTCACGGTGGAGCCGGTGGAGCCGCCGCTCTTCTCCCCCTTGTCCTTGTCACCGCCGCCGCCGGAGCAAGCGGTGAGCGTCAGGGCTCCCGCGAGCAGTGCGGCGAGCGTGGTGGCGGTCCTGCGCGCGGTGCGCTTCGCGGCTCGGTTCACGGCCCTGTTCGCGGTCCTCTTCGCGGCCCGGTTCGTCCGGCTGGTGTCGCTCGTGCGGCGCATCACTTCCCCGTTCGTCGTTCTCCGTTGAACGCCGGACCGCCGTCACGCGCGGTGCGCGCGTGCGCACGGTCCCGTCGGCTCCGGTGTACGCCGGGCCGTACGGCGGCGGCAAGAGCGCCTGCGCCGTACGGCCGCGCATCGTGACCGGCTCGTGACGGTGGGGGTATGCCCGCGGATCGCGGCTACAGCAGCGAGGGCACCTGTTCGGCCGACACCTGCCGGGCCGCCCGCTCCACCGCGCTCGCGAGGAGGGCCAGGTCGGTGGGGCCGTTGCCCAGCTCGCGCACCGGGCGGCGGGCGGGCGGGTCGCCCATCCGCTGCCACTCCAGCGGCAGCACGGTCGGCCGCTGGGTCGCGGTGCGCGGGATACGGCCCGTCACGCGGCCGCCCTGGAAGCCGGTCGCGCGTCCGTCGCGGTACGCCAGCCTGCCGCGCCCCGGCGCCGGTTCACCGCCGGCGTCGCCGCTCCGCTCGGAGGGCGGCGCGTCGAGGACCGCCCGCAGGGCCGCCCGGCGGACCGGTTCCGTCTGCGCCGTACGGCCGTCGGTGCCGGTCGCCGCCACCAGGTGCACGCCGAGCCGCTCGCCGTCGCGGGCCACCGCCTCCAGGGCGCGCAGCACCGAGCCGGCGGCGGGGCGCCCCGGTGAGCCGAGCGCGGGGGAGACCAGCGCGTCCAGGTCGTCCACGACCACCACGAGCCGGGGCAGCGCGGGCGCCGCCTCGGTCTGCTGCCGGGCCGCCGCGCCGGGCCGCAGCCGCAGCGTGGTGCTCGGCAGGGAGTCCAGGTCACCGGGGCGCCCGCCATGGGTGCGCTGGGCCACCATCCGGTCCGACACCGCGCGGCCCGCGTGCCAGTGCGCGAAGTCCGTCATCCCCACCAGCTCGGCCCGCCGCTTCAGCTCCGCGCTCAGCGACTGCGCGAACTCCCGCATCCGTACAGGGTCGTTGGCGAGCAGATGGGTCGTCACATGCGGGATGTCGGTGCACACCCGCAGCCCGTCCCCGAGCCCCGCGCCGGTGCCCACGCCGTCCCGGCCGTCGATCAGCACCAGGCCGAGCCGGTCGGGCCGTTCGGCGGCGGCCAGCGAGGCCACCACCGCCCGCAGCAGCTCGGTACGGCCACTGCCGGGCGGCCCCTCGATCAGCAGATGCGGCCCCTCGGCCACCAGGTCCACGGCGACCGGACCGTGCGGACCGGCACCGAGCACCGCGCGCGCCCGGCCGCCCAGCGACTCGGTGTCGTCGGCCGCGTCCGCCCAGCGCGCCATCAGCGAGGCCGGGGTCGCGCGGGCCAGGCCCAGTTCGTCCAGCAGCCGGGCCGAGCGGGGCAGCGGCACCGCCACCGGCGCCTGCGGACCGCCCACCGGGCCCTGCGGCCGCAGCGGTGCCAGCGCTCGCGCGAACCGCTCCGCCCACGCCGCCGACACCGCGTCCACGGCCGCCACCGCGCCCGGACCCACCGGACCGGTCGGCGCCACCCGCATCAGCCGCAGCGCGCTCGCCACATCACCGCTGAGCAGCGCCACCGCGCCGCAGTGCCGGAAGGTCGGCGTGACCGCGCACGCGTCGTCGTACGTCCCCGCCACCGGCGAGGCGGGCGAACAGGCCGCCGTCTCCGCCAGGCACACCACATGGATACCGGCGCGTGGCCCGGCCACGGCCAGCCGCGCCACCGCCTCGCGCAGCGCCGCCCCGCCGGGGTCGCCGTCCACCACGACCACCGTGTACGGGCCGGGGTGCGCGGCGGAACCGGGCGCCGCCGGGTCCTCGACCCGGCGCAGCAGCTCCTCCGTACGGGCCGCCGCCTGCTCGCGGTCGTAGGCGAGGAGCAGCCGGCAGTCCTGCCCGTGGCCGGGGCGGACATGCGGCAGCCAGCCCAGCCACGACCACTCCGCGAGCCGCTCCTCCAGCGGGCGCGAGTGGTCCGCGCTGACGAGCACGATCTCCAGCAGCTCGGGGGAGTGCAGCGCGGCGAGCTGCGCCAGCACCGCGCGCGCGAGCCCCGCGAGCCGGGGGCGGGGTCCGGCGAGGCCGAGCGCGCCCGCCTCGCGCAGCGCGGCGGTCACCGGTACGGCGGGCAGCCGGCCCGCACCGTCCGGCGCGGGCCGGTCGGCCGTGCCGAGCCGCACGGTCAGCGCCTCGGGGTGTCCGGGGCCGCGCTCCCACAGCCGGGGCCCGGGGCCCAGCGCGGTCAGCAGCAGCGCGGCGGGGTCGGGCCAGGTCTCGGGGCGGCGGGTGTCCTCGACGAGCGTGCGGAGGTCGGTACGGGTCTCCTCGGCCGGCTGCTCCTCGGGGCGGCCACCGGTCAGCTTGCGCGCCCAGGCGCCGAGCCCGCCCCGGCGCCGGGCGCCCTGGGGGAGGTCGGTGCCGCGCAGGGGGGTGTTCTTGCGGGTGGGGCCGTCGTCGTAGGGACCGTCGTCGTAGGGGTCGCCGGCGTACGGCGTGCCGGTGTGCGGGCCCGGGTCCGCGTACGGTCCCTCGGGCGCCGCCCGTCCGGTGGCGTAGTGGGTGCGGTGGTCCTCGTCCCGGCTCTCGATGCGGGGGGCGCCGGCCTGCTCCGGCACGGTGCGCTCGGGACGCCGGGGCCCGGGGGCGCCGAGGCCGTAGGTGTGCTCGGTGGGGCCGTGCGGCGCGTCGTGCGCGGCCTCCGTGAGCCGGGCGCCGCCCGTGCCGTGGGCGGTGTCCGTGCCGTACCGGGTGCCGGGCGCCTCCGTGCCGTCGTACCCCGTGCCCGGGATGCTCGACCCCCGCGCGGCCCCCAGCGGCACCCGCACGCATCCCTCGCCGTCCGGCACCGTCGGTATGCGGGCGGCACCGGTGGAGGGAGCCAGGCGCAGGGCGGACTCGCCGATGCGCAGGAAGGCGCCCTCGGAGAAGCGCAGGGGCCGGTCGGTGACCCGGGTGCCGTCCAGGGTGGTGCCGTTGGTGGAGCCGAGGTCGGTCACCGAGACCCGGCCGTCGGCGGCGACGGTGACCGCGCAGTGCAGCCGGGAGACGTCCGGGTCGTCCAGGGGCACGTCGGCGTCGGCGGAGCGGCCGACCGTTATCCGGCCGCCGTGCAGCAGATGGACCCCGCCCGCGTCCGGGCCCGCGACCACGTGCAGCTGGGTCGGGGCGCCGTCCGGCTCGGGGCCGGGCTCGGTGGCCGCCGGGGCGCCCAGGGACAGCACGGCGCCGTCCACCAGCGGGGGTTCGCCCAGGGTGTGGCGCCGGGTGTCCAGGCGCTCGGCGCCGGCGTACAGCACCACCGGGGCGCCGCCGGTGTCGCGGCCCGCGCCGCTCTCGCCGGTGACCGCCACGGCCAGCGCGGGCGCGACCGCGCCCAGGTCGGTGCCCACGGGCGCCGTGACCAGCACGTCCCGGCTCGCGGCGCGGCCGCGCCGGGAGGACGCGCCGAGCGGATCTACGACGGTCAGCCGGATCTGCATCGCCGTCAGCGGTCCCTTCTGCCCCGTCGCGGGCGCCCCCACCCCCGCACGGGCACTTCGGCCAGTACTGGAGGCATCCTCGCACCTGTCGCCGGGAACGCGCCCACGCTCCGGCGCCAAGTGATCTTGATTGGTCAGCTCTGCCCCCAAAAGTGCCTGACCAGGAACGCCTCGTTGATCACTTGAGATCGGTCACGTCCAAGAGCGGGCAACCGCGGGACCGAGGTGAGCGTCTTTCCCCCGAACATGGGCGGGAACGCTCACGTACTGCCCAGAGGGCCCCACTACAGTGGGTCGGAACGCCGGGAGAACCGGCGCGCAAGCAAAGCCAGCAAGCAAAGCCAGCAAGCAGTCAGCAAGCAGCAGGGAGCGCGTGACGTGCGGCCAGTCGGCAGTAAATACCTGCTTGAGGAGCCGCTCGGGCGCGGCGCCACGGGCACGGTCTGGCGTGCCCGGCAGAGGGAGACCGCGGGCGCCGAGGCGGCCGTACCGGGCGCGCCCGGCGAGACCGTCGCCATCAAGGTCCTCAAGGAGGAGCTGGCGAGCGACCCGGACATCGTGATGCGCTTCCTGCGCGAGCGCTCCGTCCTGCTCCGGCTCACCCACCCCAACATCGTCCAGGTCCGCGACCTGGTCGTCGAGGGCGATCTGCTCGCCCTCGTCATGGACCTGGTGGACGGCCCCGACCTGCACCGCTACCTGCGCGAGAACGGCCCCTTCTCGCCCGTCGCCGCCTCCCTGCTCACCGCGCAGGTGGCCGACGCGCTCGCCGCGAGCCACGCCGACGGGGTGGTCCACCGCGACCTCAAGCCCGCCAACGTGCTGCTGCGCCAGTACGACCGGCAGATGCACCCGATGCTGACCGACTTCGGCATCGCCCGCCTCGCCGACTCCCCGGGCCTGACCCGCACCCACGAGTTCGTCGGCACCCCCGCCTACGTCGCGCCCGAGTCCGCCGAGGGCCGCCCGCAGACCTCCGCCGTCGACATCTACGGCGCGGGCATCCTGCTCTACGAGCTGCTCACCGGCCGCCCGCCGTTCTCCGGCGCCACCGCCCTGGAGGTGCTCCACCAGCACCTGAGCGCCGAGCCGCGCCGCCCCTCCACCGTGCCGGACCCGCTGTGGACGGTCATAGAGCGCTGCCTGCGCAAGAACCCGGCCGAGCGGCCCAGCGCCGAGAACCTGGCCCGCGCGCTGCGCGTCGTCGCCGAGGGCGTGGGCGTGCACGCCAACCCCGCGCAGATCGCCGCCGCCGAGGGCGTGGGCGCGCTGCTCGCCCCGGACCCCGACCCGGCCGCCGTACCGGGCGTGCCCGGCTCCGCCGACCCGACCCAGGTGCTGCCGACCAACGCGGGGCAGGGCCCGTTCGGCGCCTACGACCCGAACGCGGCCACCAGCGTCCTGCCCAACACCGGCTTCCCCGGCTCCGGCGACGCCACCACGGTGCTGCCCAGCAGCGGCGCCGGCGCGGCCGACCCGACGGCCGTCATGCCCCCGGTGCCGCAGAACCAGCCCGGCCAGTACGGCCCGTACGGCGGTCCCGGCCAGGACCAGCAGGGGCCGCCCGACCTGCCGCACCCCTGGCAGACCCAGCTGCGCGCGGCCCGCGACCGCAACGACCAGACCCAGGTCCAGTACGTCGACCCGGACGAGGACCCGCTGCGCCGCCGCCCCCAGCGGCAGGTCGCCCGCCCCCAGCACCAGCCCCACCCGGCGCCGCAGGCGCGTCCGCAGCAGCCGCAGCAGCGCCGCCAGACCCCGCAGCCGCAGCAGTACGCCCCGCCGCCCCAGCCCCAGCAGCGCTACGCGCCCCCCGCGCCGCAGCGGCCCGCGCCCGAACCCCGGGCACCCCGGCAGCGCGGCGCCAACCCCATGAAGATCCCCGGCCTCGGCTGTCTGAAGGGGTGCCTGTTCACGCTGGTGATCCTCTTCGTCGCCGGCTGGCTCATCTGGGACCTGACCCCGCTGCACACCTGGGTCGGACAGGGCCAGGGCTACTGGCACCAGCTGAGCGACTGGGTGGGCAAGGCGTACGACTGGGTGAGCGGCCTCGGGAGCTCCTCGGACGGTTCGTCGGGCGGCTGAGCCGTCCGTACGTGGCCCCCGTTCACATGACCCCGGCCGCGTGACTCCGGCCACGCGGCTCTGGGGACTTGTCGACATCCAGCGGGTGATTTCCGGCTCCACGGTGAAGGTGACCCCGCCGGACGCGTAGTTTTGTCGCCCTGGAGTCCTCGTGTGTCGTCCGGGGGCCCGGGGCGGGGCCGCGGCGTGCCCCGCGTCCCGGCATGCCGCGGCGGCGGCAACGCGCGTCTGTAGGAGCAGTCTTGGCACGGAAGATCGGCAGCCGGTACACCGCGAACCAGATCCTGGGGCGGGGCAGCGCAGGAACGGTGTGGCTGGGCGAGGGGCCGGACGGACCCGTCGCGGTCAAGCTGCTGCGCGAGGACCTCGCGTCCGACCAGGAGCTGGTCGGACGCTTCGTCCAGGAGCGCACGGCACTGCTCGGCCTGGAGCACCCGCACATCGTCACCGTGCGCGACCTGGTGGTCGACGGCAACGACCTCGCCCTGGTCATGGACCTCGTCCGGGGCACCGACCTGCGCACCCGTCTGGAGCGCGAGCGGCGCCTCTCGCCCGAGGCCGCCGTCGCGATCGTCGCCGACGTGGCGGACGGCCTCGCGGCCGCGCACGCCGCCGGCGTCGTCCACCGCGACGTCAAGCCGGAGAACATCCTCCTCGACATGCGCGGCCCCCTCGGCCCCGGCGGCGCCCACCCCGCGCTGCTCACCGACTTCGGCGTGGCCAAGCTCATCGACACCCCGAAGCGGACCCGCGCCACGAAGATCATCGGCACGCCGGACTATCTCGCCCCCGAGATCGTCGAGGGCCTCCCGCCCCGCGCCGCCGTGGACATCTACGCCCTGGCGACCGTCCTGTACGAACTCCTCGCGGGCTTCACCCCGTTCGGCGGCGGCCACCCCGGCGCGGTCCTGCGGCGCCATGTCACCGAGACGGTCGTCCCGCTGCCCGGCATCCCCGAGGAGCTGTGGCAGCTGATCGTCCAGTGCCTCGCCAAGGGCCCCGCCTCCCGCCTGCGCGCCTCGGAACTGGCCACCCGCCTGCGTGAACAGCTCCCCTCCCTGGCGGGCCTGCCCCCGCTGGAGGTGGACGAGCCGGACTCGGAGACGGCGGAGGCCCTCGCGGACGACCCGCTCCCCACGGCCCCGGGCACCCCGGCCCGCCGCCGCGGCGCCGTCTCCCTCGTCCCCGGCTCCCGCCCCGACTCCAACCGCGACACCCACACCTCCATGCGCGTCCCCGCCCCCGACGAACTGGCCGGCGGCGCCCACGGCACCGCCCGGGCCCCCCGCCCCTCCGGCGCCCCCCGCCCCGGCTCAGCCCGCCACCGCGCCGCCGCCCGCCGCCGCAAGTTGACTCTGACGATCGCGGGCACGCTCCTCGTCGCCGCGGTCGGCTACGGAATCTGGTCCACCTCCACGGCCGACACCCCACCCCAGGACACCCAGACGACGTCGACCCCCTGACCCCCTGGGGCTCCGCCCCAGACCCCGTTTCCCACCCACCCACCCGTCTCGGTCGGCAGAAACGCGAGGCATCAGGCGTGGGGCGCTTGGCAGTGCCGGTCGTCTCTGTGTGGGCAGCTGTGGCGCACCCGGCGCCAGGCGGTCGCGGCGGAGGCGGGCGAGGAGGGCGCGGCGGACGAACGGCCGTTCCGGCGGGGAGGCGGTTGCTCAAGGTGGTGGGGCGTCTGGTGCCGCCCGGCTGTCTCGGTGGGCGGGCGGGTGACGGCTCAAGGTCGGGTGGTGACTGCCAAGGCGTGGGTGTCCGGTGGCGCGTGGCCGTTTTGGCGGGTGGAGTGGTGACTGCTCAAGGCGGGGGAGGGGGCTCGCATCGCCTGGTCTGTCTCGGTGGGTGGGGAGGCGGCCGCTCAAGGTGTCGGGTGGCCGGTGCCGCCCAGGCGCCAGGCGGGCTTTCGAGTGGCCGGGCGAGCGGCTGGCACGGCGACCGGCGCGCCGTCCTGCCCTCGCTTCCCAGCCAAGCTCGGCACCACCCAGCCCGTCCGGCGTTTGAGGACGAGGCCCCTTCAGGGCCGAAGCGGGGGGCTGGGGGCGGCAGCCCCCAGGACGGTCGCCGCGACACCCCGCACCAAGAGCGCACCCTCAGCCACCGGACCTCCGCACCCGGCGGAGCCGTTACGCTGGGAGCGTGGCAGTCGTCGATGTATCCGAAGAGCTGAAGTCCCTCTCCTCGACCATGGAGTCGATCGAGGCCGTCCTGGACCTCGACAAGCTGAGGGCAGACATCGCCGTGCTAGAGGAGCAGGCGGCGGCGCCGTCCCTCTGGGACAACCCGGACGAGGCGCAGAAGATCACCAGCAAGCTCTCCCACCTCCAGGCCGAGGTGCGGAAGGCGGAAGCGCTGCGCGGCCGGATCGACGATCTCTCCGTCCTCTTCGAGATGGCGGAGGAGGAGGACGACCCGGACACCCGCGCCGAGGCCGAGTCCGAGCTGACCGCGGTGAAGAAGGCGCTGGACGAGATGGAGGTCCGTACCCTCCTGTCCGGCGAGTACGACGCCCGTGAGGCGCTGGTCAACATCCGCGCCGAGGCCGGCGGCGTCGACGCCGCCGACTTCGCCGAGCAGCTGCAGCGCATGTACCTGCGCTGGGCCGAGCGCCACGGCTACAAGACCGAGATCTACGAGACGTCGTACGCCGAAGAGGCCGGCATCAAGTCGACCACCTTCGCCGTCCAGGTCCCGTACGCCTACGGCACGCTCTCCGTCGAGCAGGGCACGCACCGCCTGGTGCGCATCTCGCCGTTCGACAACCAGGGCCGCCGCCAGACGTCCTTCGCGGGCGTCGAGGTGCTCCCGGTGGTGGAGCAGACCGACCACGTCGAGATCGACGAGTCGGACCTGCGCGTCGACGTCTACCGTTCCTCGGGCCCCGGCGGCCAGGGCGTGAACACGACGGACTCCGCCGTCCGTCTGACCCACCTCCCCACCGGCATCGTCGTCTCCTGCCAGAACGAGCGCTCGCAGATCCAGAACAAGGCCACGGCCATGAACGTCCTCCAGGCCAAGCTCCTTGAGCGCCAGCGCCAGGAGGAGCGCGCCAGGATGGACGCCCTCAAGGGCGACGGCGGCAGCTCGTGGGGCAACCAGATGCGTTCGTACGTCCTGCACCCGTACCAGATGGTCAAGGACCTGCGCACCGAGTTCGAGGTCGGCAACCCGCAGTCCGTGCTCGACGGCGAGATCGACGGCTTCCTGGAGGCCGGAATTCGCTGGCGCAAGCAGCAGGAGAAGTAAGTTTGTCGATAAGACAACTGCCGTCCTGAGGGCGGCAGTTGTCTTATGTCCGGCGTTTTACGTCACAGTTGAGTCCCTCAACTCCCGGCATACACCCCCCCATCGGACATTGCGCTCGCAACGGCCTTGACGTTGCTTTGAAAAATGGGAATGGTGAATCGCGGTATGCGCATCCGTTGGGGCGCATGTGAACCGGGGGAATGAGATGGCCCGGGAACGGCACGTACGCGTACGTCGGTTCCGGGGCCTTCCGCTGCCTCCGTCGAGCACGGCCAGTCCCACGCGCGGCCTCATGGACGATTCAGCTACTGGGGGTAGCAACCAATGACGAAGAAGACGCGGATACGCGTCGCGCGGATCGCCGCCGGTGCCGTGGTGGCGGCCGGGGCGTCCCTGATGATCACGGGTGTGGCGACGGCCGACCCCGGTCCGACCCCGGACCCGACCTGCACCGTCGGCGTCGACCCGAACTGCCCGGACCCGGGCACGAGCGGCGGCACGACCGGCGAGACGACCGACGGCGGCACCACCGGTGAGACCACCGACGGTGGCACCACCGGCGAGACGACGGACGGCGGCGCCACCACCGACGGCGGTGTCCTCGGCGGCATCATCGGCGGCGGCGACGGCGGCACCGACGGTGGCACGACCACCACGACCGGCGGCACCGACGGTGGCTCCACGACCACCACGGGTGGCACCGACGGCGGCTCCACCACCACGACCGGCGGCACCGACGGCGGTTCCACGACCACCGGCGGCAACGGCGGCGGCTCCACCACGACCACCGGCGGCACCTCCTCCACGGGCGGCGACACCTCCGGCGGCAACGGTGGCGGCACCGGCGGCAACGGCGGCTCCACCGGCGGCGGTTCCGCCACCGGCGGCAACGACAACACCCCCGACGGCGGCGGCAACGACAACGCCGCCCAGGAGGCGGGCACCTCCGCGCTCACCGACACCGGCTCCGACGCCGCCCCGCAGGGCGGCGACGACAAGGAGCTGGCCGAGACCGGTGCGGGCGAGACCATGTTCCTGCTGGCCGGCGCGGCCACGATGATCGCGGGCGGCGTCGCCTTCCGCTTCCTGCCGCGCCTCGCGGGCGGCCGGGGCGGCACGGCCGCCTGAGCGGTCACGGCAGCCCCCTGACATGACGCGAAGGGCCCGGAGCATGATCCACATGCTCCGGGCCCTTCCGGCGTCCTGTGCGGCCGCCGGGCCGCGCGCTCCCGCGCCGCCCGCTACAGCCCCGTCTGGTGCGCCAGCAGTGCCACCGCGGCGATCAGCACCGCGAGCAGCGCGATCAGCGCCACCGGGTTCAGCCCCGCGAGGAAGTTCTGCTGCTGGAGCCGCTCCCGGCTGGCCCGGCACACCGGGCACCGGCCCTCGCTCACGGGAGCCGCGCAGTTCGCGCACACCAACCGGTCGTACGTCATGCGCTCGCCCTCCTCGTGCAGGCCCTCACCCCGTACAACGTCATGGGGAACCAGAACGTTCCCCCCTCCACTCTGCCAGGTTCCCCCCGAAAGAGCGCGTGCGCCCGGGAAAGCCTGCCCGGCGGCCCGTACAAAAACGCACAAGTGTCGCCCAACGCGACCGGGCCCTGCGTAGGCGCGGCCGGTTCGCGTATGGTCACGCTCATCTACCCCCGGCGACCCGTGGTGCATCCGTGATCCGATTCGACAGTGTCTCCAAGGTCTACCCCAAGCAGACCCGGCCGGCCCTCAGGGACGTCTCCCTGGAAGTGGAGAAGGGCGAGTTCGTCTTCCTCGTGGGGTCCTCCGGCTCCGGCAAGTCCACCTTCCTGCGGCTGCTGCTGCGCGAGGAGCGGTGCAGCCACGGCCAGGTGCACGTCCTGGGCAAGGACCTCGCCCGGCTGTCCAACTGGAAGGTGCCGCAGATGCGGCGCCAGCTGGGGACGGTCTTCCAGGACTTCCGGCTGCTGCCGAACAAGACGGTCGCGGAGAACGTGGCCTTCGCCCAGGAGGTGATCGGCAAGTCCAAGGGCGAGATCCGCAAGTCCGTGCCGCAGGTCCTCGACCTCGTGGGGCTCGGCGGCAAGGAGGACCGCAGACCGGGCGAGCTGTCCGGTGGTGAGCAGCAGCGCGTCGCCATCGCACGGGCCTTCGTCAACCGGCCCAAGCTGCTGATCGCGGACGAGCCCACGGGCAACCTCGACCCGCAGACCTCCGTCGGCATCATGAAGCTGCTCGACCGCATCAACCGGACGGGCACCACGGTGGTCATGGCGACGCACGACCAGAACATCGTGGACCAGATGCGCAAGCGCGTCATCGAGCTGGAGAAGGGGCGCCTGGTGCGCGACCAGGCCCGCGGCGTCTACGGCTACCAGCACTAAGCAAGTTCACGACGGAAAGGCTCGACCAGACGCCATGCGCGCCCAGTTCGTCCTGTCGGAGATCGGTGTCGGTCTCCGCCGCAATCTGACGATGACTTTCGCGGTCATCGTCTCCGTTGCCCTCTCCCTGGCCCTGTTCGGCGGCTCACTGCTGATGAGCGACCAGGTGAGCACCATGAAGGGCTACTGGTACGACAAGGTCAACGTCTCGATCTTCCTGTGCAACAAGAGCGACGCGCAGTCGGACGCCAACTGCGCCAAGGGCGCGGTCACCGAGGACCAGAAGAAGCAGATCCGTTCCGACCTCGGCAAGATGACCACGCTCGTGCAGAAGGTCACCTACGAGTCGCAGGACCAGGCGTACAAGCACTACAAGGAGCAGTTCGGAAACTCCCCGCTGGTCGGCTCCCTGACGCCGGACCAGATGCAGGAGTCCTTCCGCATCAAGCTCAAGGACCCGCAGAAGTACCAGGTCATCGCGACCGCGTTCAACGGCCGTGACGGCGTGCAGTCGGTGCAGGACCAGAAGGGCATCCTGGACAACCTCTTCCAGCTGCTCAACCTGATGAACCGTGCGGCGCTCGGCGTCATGGCGATGATGCTGATCGTCGCCCTGCTGCTGATCGTCAACACCGTGCGCGTGTCCGCGTTCAGCCGCCGCCGCGAGACCGGCATCATGCGCCTGGTCGGCGCCTCCGGCTTCTACATCCAGGCGCCGTTCATCATGGAGGCCGCGGTCGCCGGACTCATCGGCGGCTCCCTCGCCTGTGTGTTCCTGGTGGTCGGCCGGTACTTCACGATCGACCACGGCATGGCCCTGTCGAACAAGCTGACGCTCATCAACTTCGTCGGCTGGGACGCGGTGTTGACCAAGCTGCCGCTGATCCTCGCCACGAGCGTGCTGATGCCCGCACTTGCCGCGTTCTTCGCGTTGCGCAAGTACCTGAAGGTGTGACACATACCAAGAGGGGCCGCACGGACATCCGTCCGTGCGGCCCTTCGCCTTGTCCTAGACTCACCGCCATGTCAGGCCGTGAGCTGTTCAGCCGGCCCCGCCGCAACCGCCGCGGGGCCGCGCTGGCCCTGTTCTTCGCGGGAGTGCTCGCGGCGGGCGCGGTGACCGGCGCGCTGCCGGGGGACGGCCGGGACCGCGAGAGCGGCGCCGTACACGACAGCACGCCGTCCGTCGCCGCCCGCCACGAGGCCGTACGCCGGGCCGCCGCCGAGGCGATGGCCGCGGGCGAGTCCCCGACGGAGGCCGCCGAACGGGCCGTCAGCCGCAGCGGGGACCGCTGGGCCGCCGTCTACTCCTCCGGCGAGTACGCGGAGTTCCAGGAGGCCCTGGACGGCGAGTACACCGGCGTCGGGCTGTGGGCGCGGCGCACGCGGGACGGCCGGGTCGAGGTGACCCGGGTCCAGCCCGGCTCGCCCGCGGCCGGTGCGGGCATCCGCCGGGGCGACGGGCTGCGCAGTGTGGACGGCCGCGCGGTGGAGGGGCTCCCGGTCACCGAGGTCGTCTCCCTGCTGCGCGGTGACGCGGAGGACGCGGCCGCCGGAACGCCGGTCGTGCTCGGGCTCGGGCGCGGCGAGCGGGAGTGGAGCCTGACCCTGCACCGGGCGCGGCTGTCCACCGACTCCGTGACCGTGACCCACCCCGTCTCCGGCGTCTGCGCCGTCCGGGTCGCCGCCTTCACCAAGGGCTCCGCCGACGCCGTCCGCGCCGCCGTGCGCCGGGCGCCCGCCGGTGCCGGGGTCGTGCTCGACCTGCGCGGGAACTCGGGCGGCCTGGTCACCGAGGCCGTGGCCACCGCCTCCGCCTTCCTCGACGGCGGCCTGGTCGCCACCTACGACGTGGACGGCGCCCAGCGCGCCCTGCACGCCGCCTCGGGCGGGGACACCGCCCGCCCGCTGGTCGTGCTGGTCGACGGGGGCACCATGAGCGCGGCCGAGATGCTCACCGGCGCGCTCCAGGACCGGGGCCGGGCGGTCGTGATCGGCTCCCGCACCTTCGGCAAGGGCTCGGTCCAGATGCCGACCGACCTGCCCGACGGCTCGGTGGCCGAGCTGACCGTGGGCCACTACCGCACTCCGCTCGGTCACGCCGTGGACGGCCGGGGCATCACCCCGGACCTGGACGCCGGGGCGGGGGCGCTGGAGCGGGCGGAGACGGTGCTGACGGGGCTGGGCGACCCGTCGTAGACACCCCGTACGGGCACGTAAATACGCTTCCCTCGCACCCCCTGTCCGGTGAGAAAATGTGGGCACTATGAGCAAGGGAATGTACGTACCGAAGGAGTCCCAGCCCAAGCAGGGCGGGGCGGCCGCGAAGGCCAAGGACGGCAAGCGCAAGATGGTCGCGCAGAACAAGAAGGCGCGGCACGACTACGCGATCATCGACACCTACGAGGCCGGCATCGTCCTGACCGGCACCGAGGTGAAGTCGCTGCGCCAGGGGCGGGCCTCGCTGACCGACGGCTTCGTCCAGATCGACGGGAACGAGGCCTGGCTGCACAACGCCCACATCCCGGAGTACTTCCAGGGCACCTGGACCAACCACTCCGTGCGCCGCAAGCGCAAGCTGCTCCTGCACCGCGAGGAGATCGACAAGCTGGCCTCCAAGGTCCAGGAGACGGGTCACACCATCGTGCCCCTGGCGATCTACTTCAAGGACGGCCGGGCCAAGGCCGAGATCGCGCTCGCGCGCGGCAAGAAGGAGTACGACAAGCGGCAGACCCTGCGGGAGAAGCAGGACCGCCGGGAGTCGGACCGCGCGATCGCGGCGGCGAAGCGGCGCCAGCGCGCCTGAGCGGGGAATACGCTGGCGTGCCGTGCCGTTGTTCCCTTACGATGGCACCTGCACCTCACAGCGGGTGCGCGCCTCCCTCACCGGGGGCACTTGAAAAAACAACATGGGGATGATCGGTTTCGACAGCGGCTGTCGAAGCAGGGGAAGCGTGTCGAGAAAGCGGCCATGATCTCGTAAACCACAGGCCGAAAAAAATAATCGCCAACACCAAGCGCGATTCCTTCGCCCTCGCTGCCTAAGTAGCGACTTGCGAAGTGTCAGCCCGGGGCTGTTCCCGACCCGGATCCTGGCATCAGCTAGGGGACTAAACCTTGATCCCGGTCACGGGGTGAAGAGGGAAATCTCACAGTGACTGAGCCCGTCGGAGACTTGTTCGCGTGATCTCCGGGGCCGAGAAAATCGAAGCGAACTGCACACGGAGAAGCCCTGTTTCCGCACCGGTGGACGCGGGTTCGATTCCCGCCATCTCCACGATCGGAAAGCTCCCGAGCTTTCCGCACCCCATGTGGGCAAAGGCCCCGTCGCTTCCGAGCGACGGGGCCTTCGTCATGCCGTCGTACTGCTTCGCAGCGCCGTGTCGCGCGGTGCCGTCGTGCCGAGCCGGGTCGCCGTGTTGATCAGCAGCGCCAGAGCCGCCGCGCCCGCAGGCAGGGTGTAGGCGGTGCCGGCGCCCAGGTGTTCCACCGCCCAGCCCCCCGTCGCCGAGCCGCAGGCGATGCCGGTCAGCAGGGAGGTCACCGCCAGGCTCATGCCCTCGTTCAGGCGGTCGGGTGGGGTGTGGGTCTGGAGGAGGGTCATGGCGGTGACCATGGTGGGGGCGGTGGCCATGCCGGCCAGGAGGAGGGTGGGGGCCAGCAGGGTGAGGGTGCCGGTGGTGGTGGCGGTCAGCCAGGGGAGGGTCATCAGGGCCGTCATCGCCAGGAGGCACCAGGGGAGACGCCGGGCGGGGGAGCCCGTCGGTTTCAGGGCGCCGTAGAGCAGGCCCGCCGCGCAGGAGCCCGCCGCCTGGAGGGCCAGGATCGCGCCCGCCACCGCGCGGTGGCCGTGGGCGTCGGCGTAGGCGATCGTCACCACCTCCAGGGAGCCGAAGATCGCGCCGGTGGCCACGAAGGTCGCCAGGAGGGGCGGGACGCCCCGGCTGCGGAGCGGGGCCGGGGCCGTGGAGCGGGGCATGGGCGGGGGTTCCGTCCCGCGCTGGGCGGTGAAGACCAGCATCCCGGTCAGCAGGAGCACCGCCCCGACGAGCGTGCCCGCCTCCGGGAACAGCGTGCCGGTCAGGAAGGACGCCAGGACCGGGCCCAGCATGAAGCACAGCTCGTCGGCGGCCTGCTCGAAGGAGTTCGCGGTGTGCAGGGCGTCGGGGTCGTCGCGCAGGAGATGGGCCCAGCGGGCGCGGGAGAGGCCGCCGATGTTGGGGGTGGCGGCGGTCGCGGCGTAGGAGGCGAACAGCGTCCAGTCGGGGGCGCCGAAGCGCACGCACAGCAGCAGGGCCACGCTGCCCGCCACCGAGGTGAGGGTCGCGGGCACGGCGATACGCGCCTGGCCGTACCGGTCGGTCAGCCGTGCCGTCCAGGGGCCGGCCAGACCCGTCGCCGCCAGGCCTGCCGCGGTGACGGCGCCGGCGAGCGCGTACGAGCCCCGGGCGCCCGCGATCATCACGACCGCGCTCACCGAGAACATGCCCATCGGCAGCCGTGCGACGAGGTTGCCGAGCGTGAAGGCGAGGGTGCCGGGTAGGGTGAACAGGGTGCGGTAACTGGTCGGTTGGGGCATGACATGCACGTTCGCCTGGCGCACCGGCCCGCGTCCAACACCTTTGTCGACGCCAATTCACGCACCAGCGTTGTAAGTTCGCGGGCGTGACCGCACCCGCCGCCTCCGTGGACCCCCGTCTGCTCCGCGCCTTCCTCGTCGTCGCCGAGGAACTGCACTTCACCCGCGCCGCCGCCCGGCTCTATGTCGCACAACAGGCGCTCAGCCGTGATGTGCGGCGGCTGGAGCGGGAGTTGGGGGCCGAGCTGTTCGTCAGGACGACACGGCAGGTGGCGCTCACCGCCGACGGCGAACGGCTGCTGCCGCTGGCCCGGCGGGTGCTCGACGCGCAGGAGGAACTGCTCGCCGCGTTCGGGCGGGCCCGGCCGCTGCTGGTCGACCTCAACTCCGAGGGCGTGGGCACCACCCGCCGCGTGCTCCTGCGCGCCCGGGAACTGGTCCCCGACCTGGAGCTGACGGCACGGTACGAGAGCGGGCTCAGCAAGGCGGCGGACGACATCCTCGCCGGACGGCTCGACGCCTCCTTCGGCCGCTTCGCGGGACTGGACCCGGCCGTCCGCGCCCGCCTCGCCCACCAGCCCGTGCGCTACGAGCCCATGGCCGTCTTCCTGCCCGAGGGCCACCCGCTGGCCGCACGGCCCGAGGTGCCGGTGCGCGCGCTGGCGGGTGCGACGGTGTACGCCGGCGCGGGCAACCCCGGCACCCGGGAGTGGACCGCCCTCGCGCGTCAGCTCTTCGAGCGATACGGCATCCTTCCGGCTTCACCCGTTCCGATGGCCGTGGGGCGCGAGGAGTTTGCCCGGGTCATGACCAGAACACGCGTTCCTGTCCTTGCTGTGGTGGATTTTTCGGCCATGCCGGGCGCGGTGCTGCGGCCGCTTGTCGATCCTGTCCCGCTTTCGCCCGTCTCGCTGGTGTGGCGGAAGAGCCTGGTTCATCCGGCGCTGGACGCGCTCCGCAGGGCCGCCGCCGAGATCTCGCGCGCCGAGGGCTGGCTCAAGCGGCCCGCCGATGGATGGATTCCAGCCACTGATGAAGATGTGATGAACGGCCACATCTGACGCTTCATGACCCCGAAACCTTCACATGCGCTACATTCGGGGCCCGAGCACAGTGTGATAAAGGGGGCGCACGGACCTGGTGGGGGCCCGGTTCGCAGGCGTGGTGCTCGGGGTTGTAGCGCCCCCCGAACGGTTCCGTGGGGGATGTGCACGCGTGAAACAGTGGCGAGAAGACGCCCAACCGGAATGGCCCGATGTCGCATCCGCGACCCCGGAGCCGCCGGTGACGGAGGGCGGCAGGACACAGGCGTTCCCGGAGAGCGGAACGGTCACCGAGACCGGCACGCTCCGCCGGGGGAGCGCGGGGACCGGCCGCGGCGGCTGGCCCGTCGTACGAGAGAGCGCGCTCACCCGGAGCGGCACCGGCTCCGTGATACCCCGGGGCGGACCGGCCGCCCCGACCGGCGCCGAGGAGACGGCCGTCGTCCCGCGTCCGCGCAACGCGCGCGCCGCCTCCGACTTCCGGCGCACGCCGGCCCCCGACGCCGAGCGGACGGCCGTCCTGCCGACGCCGGTGCCGGACGCGGACCGCACCGCCGTCCTGCCGAAGGCCCCGGGCGCCGAGGACCGCACCACGGTCCTGCCCACCACCTCGGCCTCCGCCTCCGCCGCCGAGCGCACCACCGTGCTGCCCACCGCCTCCGCCACCGAGCGGACCGGTGTCCTGCCCCAGCCGACCGGCTCGTCCCGGCCCGCCGCCCGTACCGCCCGTACCGGCGCGGCGGCCCCCGGCTGGCCCGTCGTACGGGACACCGCCCCGCCCACCGCGCCCCGCGACCCCTGGGACGCCCTCGCCGCCGCCCGGCCCACCGCCCCCGAGGCGGCCGGGACCGGCAAGGCGGCCAGGACCGGCAGCGCGGCCGACCCCGCGCACGACCCGCACGAGGTCACCGTCCAGCTCGACTCCGTCAACGCCGAGGAGGCGCAGGCCCGTCCGGACGGCCCGGTCTTCGTGGACGAGTCCGGCCGGCGCGGGCGTACCGTCCGGCGGATCGGCCTCGCGGTCGCCGTCGCCTGCGCGGGGTACGCCGTCGTCATCGTCGCCACCCTGCTGTCCGGCAGCTCGGACGCGCCCTGGCTGCCGGTGCCGGACAAGGAGGACAAGCCGGCCGGGCGGGTGCACACCTCGCCCGTGCCCACCGTCTCCACCGCGCCGACGGCGGCGGACGCGGGCGGCGCGACCGGCCCCGCCGAGCCGCTGCCCACCGCCGCCTCCGCCGTACCCGGCGCCCCGGACACGCCGACCGCCGCGCCCGCCGGGACCGGCGGACCGTCCGCGCCGCCGAGTACGAGCCCGACCGCGCGCACGTCCACCACGCCCCGCGTCTCCACGTCGCCCGGGCAGCCCACGGCCACCGGCTCGCCCACGACCGGGCCTTCCCCGACCACCTCCGCCCCGGCCGACACCCCGACCCCGACGCCCACCGGTTCCCCGGCGGGCAACGGCGGCCCCGAGCCGCACGGTCCGGCCGCCCCGGCCGCCGCCCTCGACCCCCACCGCGCGGGAACCGCCCTCTGATGCCCTCGCGAACCCGCCGCCGCACCGACCACAAAGCCCGCACCGACCGCAAGGCCCGCCCCGACCACGCGGCCCGTCCCGACCGCCCGTCCCGCAAGGCCCGCACCGACCGCCGCCGCTTCCCGCTGCGCTACGCGCTCTCGTTCCTGCTCCTGCTCGCGACCCTGGCGATGCTCATCCTGCACGGCTATGTGCACAACGAGATCCTCGCCGACTTCCGCGTACGCCCCGAGGCCGCGACCGACCAGGTGCCCCGCAAGATCCTCGACGGCGGTCCGGTCATCGACACCAGGGGCGGCCGTACCGACAGCCTGCGCGTGCCGAAGCACCGGCTCGTGCTCACCTTCGACGACGGCCCCGACCCGACATGGACGCCGAAGGTCCTCGACATCCTCGCGAAGCACCACGCCCACGCGACCTTCTTCGTCACCGGCACGATGACCTCGCGCTACCCGGAGCTGGTCAAACGCATGGTGGACGAGGGCCACGAGGTCGGGCTGCACACCTTCAACCACCCCGACCTCTCCTACCACTCCAGGAGCCGCGCCGACTGGGAGCTGTCCCAGGGGCAGCTGGCCCTCGCCGGGGCCGCCGGCATCCGCAGCTCGCTGTTCCGGCCGCCGTACTCCTCCTTCGCCTCCGCCATGGACGACCGGTCCTGGCCGGTGACGAAGTACATCGGCAGCCGGGGCTATCTCACCGTCCTCAACGACCGCGACAGCGAGGACTGGCGCAAGCCCGGCGTGGACGCGATCGTGCGCGGGGCCACCCCTGCGGGCGGCAAGGGCGCGGTCGTCCTGATGCACGACTCCGGCGGCGACCGCGGCGAGACCGTCGCGGCCCTGGACCGCTATCTGCCCGAACTCCAGGGGAAGGGATACCGGTTCCAGACCCTCACCGAGGCCCTGGACGCGCCGAGCGCCGACACCCCGGTCACCGGGGCCGCCCTGTGGAAGGGCCGGGCCTGGATCGCGCTCATCAAGGCGGCCGACGGCGCGACCGACGTGCTGGTGGCGGGCCTCGCGGTCGTCGGCGTGCTGGTCATCGGGCGGTTCGGGCTGATGCTGCTGCTCTCCGCCACGCACGCCCGCCGCACCCGCCGCCGGGGCTTCCGCTGGGGCCCCGAGCCCGTGACACGGCCCGTCTCGGTGCTGGTCCCGGCCTACAACGAGGCCAAGTGCATCGAGAGCACGGTCCGTTCGCTGACCGAGAGCGACCACCCGGTGGAGATCATCGTCATCGACGACGGCTCCACCGACGGCACCGCCCGCATCGTCGAGGGGCTCGGGCTGCCCGGCGTACGCGTCGTGCGGCAGCTCAACGCGGGCAAGCCCGCCGCCCTCAACCGGGGCCTGGCGAACGCCAGTCACGATCTGATCGTGATGATGGACGGCGACACCGTCTTCGAGCCCTCCACCGTCCGCGAACTCGTGCAGCCCTTCGCCGACCACCGTGTCGGCGCCGTCGCGGGCAACGCCAAGGTCGGCAACAAGGACACGCTCATCGGCGCCTGGCAGCACATCGAGTACGTGATGGGCTTCAACCTCGACCGCCGGATGTACGACGTGCTGCGCTGCATGCCGACCATCCCCGGCGCGGTCGGCGCCTTCCGCCGCTCCGCGCTGGAACGGGTCGGCGGCATGAGCGACGACACCCTCGCCGAGGACACCGACGTCACCATGGCGCTGCACCGCGACGGCTGGCGGGTGGTCTACGCCGAGAAGGCGCGCGCCTGGACCGAGGCGCCCGAATCCGTCCAGCAGCTGTGGTCCCAGCGCTACCGCTGGTCCTACGGCACCATGCAGGCCATCTGGAAACACCGCCGCGCCGTCGTGGAGCGCGGCCCCTCCGGCCGGTTCGGCCGTATCGGCCTGCCGCTGGTGTCCCTGTTCATGGTGCTCGCCCCGCTCCTGGCCCCGCTGATCGACATCTTCCTCGTCTACGGCCTGGTCTTCGGCCCCACGGGCAGGACGATCGGCTCCTGGTTCGCGATCCTCGCCATCCAGGCGGTCTGCGCGGCGTACGCCTTCTTCCTCGACCGGGAACGGCTCACTCCGTTGATCTCACTTCCGCTCCAGCAGATCCTCTACCGCCAGCTCATGTACGTCGTCCTGCTCCAGTCCTGGATCACCGCCCTGACCGGCGGCCGGCTGCGCTGGCAGAAGCTGCGCCGCAAGGGCGGGGTGGGCGTCCCGCAGCCGGACGCCGTCGCCCCGGCGGGCGGGAGGGCGGCCCGGTGACGACCAGTTCGCAGGGACCGGCCCGGCACGCCCGCCGCGTGGAGCCGGTGGCGCCGATCGCGGAGACCGCCCCGGCAGCCACGGCGGCACCGGCCACGACGGCCGTCGCCGGACCCCCCGCCTCCTTACCCGACGCGGCCGGGCCCCGAAAACCCGCCCGCGACCGCTACTTCGACCTGCTGCGGGCCGTCGCCCTGTTCCGGGTCGTCTTCTACCACCTGATGGGCTGGTCCTGGCTGCCCGTCGTCTTCCCCTCCATGGGCGTGATGTTCGCCCTCGCCGGCACCCTCATGGCCCGCTCGCTGAAACGGCCCCCGCTCGACGTCGTCCGCGGCAGGCTCCGCCGGCTGCTGCCACCCCTGTGGCTGCTCGGCGCGATCGGGGTGAGCGGCATGGTGCTCCAGGGCTGGCGCCCGGACGCCGACGGCCACCCCGGCTGGTGGTGGCTGCACCTCGGGTACTGGATCCTGCCGCTGAGCGACCCGCCGTACGCCGACGGGCTGCGCGGGGTGCACGGTGTGCTCGGCCCCGACTGGGGCGGTGAACTGGCCGGGCCCCTCTGGTACCTGCGCGCCTACCTCTGGTTCGTCCTGCTCTCGCCCCTGCTGCTGCGCGCGCTGCGCAGGCTGCCCTGGGCGACGATCCTGATGCCCCTCGCGCTCGCCGCCGTCCTGGAGTTCGCCCACCCCGCCCTCCCCGGCGACCGCTTCCCCTCCGCCCTCACCGACTTCAGCACCTTCGGCGCCTGCTGGATCCTCGGCATGGCCCATCAACAGGGCGTGCTGCGCCGCATCCCGCGCTATGCCGTCCCCTCGGTCGCCCCGGCCATCGCCGCCGTCGGCCTCTGGTACGCGCTCACACACGGCTTCCGGCAGGGCCACGACCTCGACGACATCCCCTTCGCCCAGTCCCTGTGGTCCTTCGCCACCGTGCTGCTCCTGCTGCACTTCAGCCCGTCCTGGCCGTCCTGGCCGCGCCTGCTGCGCCCCTTCGACCGGCTCATCACCCTGCTCAACTCCCGCGCGGTGACGATCTATCTGTGGCACAACATCTGCATCCTGATCGCCGCCACCCTGTGGGACCAGCTGTGGCGCTTCGAGACGCTGGAACTGCACTTCACCTGGCTCCTGGAGAGCTCCTGGCCGGAACTGCCGGTCACCTGGGCCCTCGTCGCCCTGTGCGTGATGGCCTTCGGCTGGGTGGAGGACCTGGCGGCCAGGCGGCGGCCCCGGCTGTGGCCCGACGGGCGGGTCCGGCACGGGGGCGGAGCACACGGGCGCCCCGCGAAGAGCGGTACGAGGGGTTCCGGCCGGGCGCCCGGACAGGCACTGTGAGAGGCAGCGACGCAACGGTTCCTGCCCAGGCGGTGACGGTCACATGGCACGGGATACGGCCACGGCCCCGTACGAACTGCGCTTCGGCGCCGGGCGATGCTGCCTGGACCTCCTGGCGACCGCGCATCCCCGTGAACACCTCGACGCCGTGGCCCCGTTGTGCGCCTGGATCACGGGTGCCGGGCTCGTCCCGCCCGGCACCCCGCTCGGCCACGCCGACGCCGGCTGGCCGCCCCGCTTCCGCGAACTGCGCGCACATATAGGGACGTTGGTGCGCGAAGGCGGAGGTTCCGACCCCCGCGCGCACGCCCACGCCCTCGCCCGCCTCAACGAACTGGCCGCCGCCGCGCCCCCGGCGCCCCGCGCGGTACGCGCGGAGGACGGCGCCCTCGCACGGGAGTTGGCCGGGGTGCCCGGGTGCGCCGCGCTGCTGGCCGTCGTCGCGCGGGACGCGGTGGAGCTGCTCACCGACCCGGTGGCCCGCGCGGAGTTGCGCGAATGCGCGGGCGAGGACTGCCCGATCGTCTACCTGGACACCTCGCGCGGCCGGCGCCGCCGCTGGTGCTCCAGCGAGACCTGCGGCAACCGCGAACGCGTCGCCCGGCACCGCAGACGCGCCGCGCTCGCCCGATCCTGAGTGTCCGGTAAGGGAGTTGTGCCGCGACCCTCCCGAACTCGCCCTCCTGTGAGATCCGTTACACCGCGTTTGCCTCTGGCCAAGCACGGGCAGCCCGAGTGATCTTGACGGCGTGTCGGAAATGTAAAGAACGAGCGGGGGGAATGTGCGCGCATGTCCCGCTCGTCACGTCACCCACGGGAAAACCGCCAACTCCCCTTGAACATTCCCGTCCTGTGCCGCGTACGTGTGGACGAGCGACCGACGGGGAGAAGCCCCGGACACCGGAGGTGGGCGTGCGCAAGGATGCGGCCGTGGCCAATGAAAGTGGATCGAGGGCCCGACATCGCATGTCCTCGCAGCCCTCGGAACCCGATGAGGAGCTGATGCGTGCTCTGTACCGCGAGCACGCCGGACCCCTCCTTGCGTATGTCCTCAGACTGGTCGCCGGTGACCGGCAGCGAGCCGAGGACGTGGTGCAGGAAACACTCATCCGTGCCTGGAAGAACGCCGGTCAGCTCAATCGGGCGACCGGTTCGGTACGCCCCTGGCTGGTGACGGTCGCCCGGCGCATCGTCATCGACGGCCACCGCAGCCGGCAGGCCCGGCCGCAGGAGGTCGATCCGTCGCCGCTGGAGGTCATCCCCGCGGAGGACGAGATCGACAAGGCGCTGTGGCTGATGACGCTGACGGACGCGCTCGACGACCTGACCCCGGCCCACCGGGAGGTCCTCGTCGAGACCTACTTCAAGGGGCGTACCGTCAACGAGGCGGCCCAGACCCTGGGGATACCCAGCGGTACGGTCCGCTCCCGGGTCTTCTACGCCCTGCGGTCGATGAAGCTGGCGCTGGAGGAGCGGGGGGTGACGGCGTGATGAGTGTGTACGGGGGATTCGGAGCGAGCGGTACGGGTATGTCTGGCCCCATGCAGGGATCTCCGGTGCCGAACGAGCACGAGACCGTCGGCGCCTACGCCCTCGGCATTCTCGACGACACCGAGGCGACGGCTTTCGAGACCCATCTGGCGGGCTGCGAGTGGTGCGCCCAGCAGCTGGACGAACTCGCCGGGATGGAGCCGATGCTGGCCGCGCTCGCGGACCTGCCCGGCACCGGCAGCACCCCCGCCATCGGGGAGTCGCTGTCCGCCCGGCCGAGCCCGCGCATCGTCGAGCGCATGGTCGACGAGGTCGCCGAGCGCCGCGCGCGCAAGCGGCGCAAGAGCTTCTACATGATCGCGGCCGCGGCGGCGCTCATCGTGGCGGCCCCCGTCGGCGTCATGGCCGTGTCCAACTCGGGCACCACCCAGACCGCGACCCCGCTCGCGGCGACCGCCAAGGACCACTTCGCCCAGCTGTCCCAGAAGGTCTCCGGCACCAACTCCGCCACCGGCGCCTCCGCCACCATCGCGATGGCGGGCAAGGACTGGGGCACGGACACGGTCATGGAGCTCAAGGGCGTCAAGGGTCCGCTCACCTGCTCCCTGATCGCCGTCGGCACCAACGGCGAGCGCCAGACGCTCGGCACCTGGACCGTCGGCAAATGGGGGTACGGCAACCCGGACGCCAAGACCGAGCAGGCCCGCAACCCGCTGTACATCGGCGGCGGCACCGCGCTCAAGCCCGGCGACATCGACCACTTCGTGGTCTCCACCCTGGACGGCAAGGAACTGGTCCAGGTGAAGGCGTAGGGGATGCCTCCCCGCGCCGCCACGTAGCCCTGACGGGCCCTCTTCGCGTACGGTTGACGGCTGCCCAGCACGTCAGAAGGGGGCCCGGTGGCCGCTCAGGTTCAGCAGTCCGCGGTCGGCTCGGTACGCGACGCACACGATTCCGCGCGTGACCGCGAGATCGGCGTCGAACAGGAACACCTGGACCGGGTGTACCGGCGGCTCGAAGAGAAGATCCACGAGGCCGAGTTCCTCATGCACGACGCGGCCCAGCGCGGCCAGGTGGGCACACCCGGCGCGCTGGCCGAGCGCGACGCGCAGGTCTTCCGCGCGGGCATCCATCTCAACCGGCTGAACAACGAGTACGAGGACTTCCTCTTCGGCCGGATCGACCTGCTCCAGGGCAAGGACGGCAAGAAGGGCCCCGACGGCGCCTACACCGCCGTCGAGCCCGCCGAGGGCGCCGTACGCCCCGACAACACCGCCGACATCGCCGAGACCCTGCACATCGGGCGCATCGGCGTGCTCGACGAGGACTACTCCCCGCTCGTCATCGACTGGCGGGCGCCGGCTGCCGCGCCCTTCTACCGCTCCACCCCGGTCGAACCCGGCCGTGTGGTGCGCCGCCGGGTCATCCGCTCCCGGCAGCGCCGCGTCCTCGGTGTCGAGGACGACCTCATGCGCCCCGAGCTGAAGGCGAGCCTGGACGGCCAGGAGCTGGCGGTCATCGGCGACGGCGCCCTGATGGCCGCCCTCGGCCAGGCGCGCGGGCACACCATGCGGGACATCGTCTCCTCCATCCAGGCCGAACAGGACCTGGTCATCCGCGCGCCCGCCAACTCCGTCACGTACGTCGAGGGCGGCCCTGGCACCGGCAAGACCGCCGTCGCCCTGCACCGCGCGGCCTATCTGCTCTACCAGGACCGCAGACGCTACGCGGGCGGCATCCTGATCGTCTCGCCCACGCCGCTGCTCGTGGCCTACACCGAGGGCGTCCTGCCCTCGCTCGGCGAGGAGGGCCAGGTCGCCATCCGCGCGCTCGGCTCCCTGGTCGACGGCGTCGAGGCCACGCTCCACGACACCCCGGCCGTGGCCCGCGCCAAGGGCTCGTACCGGATGCTCAAGGTGCTGCGGAAGGCCGCGCGCGGCGCCCTCGAACTCGGCGCCCCGGGCAGCGCCCCGCCCGACCGGCTCCGCGTGGTCGCCTTCGGCCGCCGCCTCGAACTGGAGGCCGGGGAACTGGAGCACGTCCGCCGCACCGCCCTCAGCGGCACCGCACCCGTCAACCTGCTCCGCCCGCGCGCCCGCAAACTCCTCCTGGACGCCCTGTGGGCCAAGTCCGGCGCGGCGGGCCGGCACACCGACCCCGAGCTGGCCGCCGAACTGCGCGCCTCCTTCGACGACGACGTGACCACCGAGGACTCCTTCCTCGCCTTCCTGGACGCCTGGTGGCCCGAGCTGACCCCCAAGGGCGTCCTCACCGCCATGGCCGACGAGCGGCGCCTCGGCCGCTGGTCGCGCCGCGTGTTCAACCCCGGCGAGGTCCGCAAGGTCGCCCGCTCGCTCAAGCGCGACGGCCACTCCGTGCACGACATCGCCCTCCTGGACGAACTCCAGGCGATCCTCGGTGTCCCCGCCCGCCCCCGCAAGAAGCGCGAACTGGACCCCCTGGCGCACCTCACCGGCCTGGAGGAGCTGATGCCGACGCGCGAGGAGACCCAGCGCGAGCGCGCCGAACGGCTCGCCCAGGAGCGCACCGAGTACGCCCACGTCATCGTGGACGAGGCACAGGACCTCACCCCCATGCAGTGGCGCATGGTCGGCCGCCGGGGCCGGCACGCCACCTGGACGGTCGTCGGCGACCCCGCCCAGTCCTCCTGGTCCGACCCGGACGAGGCGGCCGAGGCCCGCGACGAGGCGCTCGGCACCCGCCCCCGCCGCCGCTTCGAGCTGACCGTCAACTACCGCAACCCCTCCGAGATCGCCGAACTGGCCTCCAAGGTCCTCGCCCTCGCCATGCCCGGCGCCGAACCCCCCTCCGCCGTACGCTCCACCGGCGTCCAGCCCCGCTTCCGCGTCGTGGACGACACGCTCGGCGCCACCGTCCGCGAGGAGGCGACACGGCTTCTCGGTCTCGTCGACGGCACGGTCGGCGTCGTCGTCGCCATGAACCGCCGCGAGGAGGCCCGCCGCTGGCTGGCCGGGCTCGGCGACCGCGTGGTGGCCCTCGGCAGCCTGGAGGCCAAGGGCCTGGAGTACGACGCGACGGTCGTCGTCTCCCCGGCCGAGATCGCCGACGAGTCCCCGGCGGGCCTGCGGGTGCTCTACGTCGCCCTCACCCGCGCCACCCAGCAGCTCACCGTGGTCTCCGGCGAGCGGGACGCACCGGACGCGGCCGGGGTGCCGGATCTGCTGCGGGACTGATCGTGGCGGGCCGCGCGGCTGATCCCCGTGCGCCGCGCGGCTGATTCCGGCGAGCCGTGTGGACACGGGAATGCCCCCCGGCACCTGTTTGTTAGCCTTGTCGTGACACCGGCTCGATCCAAGCCCCCGGGCCCAACCTTCGTCGCTACGAGCGACCACTTGCCGCGAGGCGAGCATGGCGGGTCGGTGTCATGAAAGTGAGCGAGAGGCCCACGTCCCTGTGACGTGGGCCTCTTGTCTTGGAGAACACAATGTCCGCAATCGGGGGCGACTACCACGTACTCGGCGGTAGGTGCGACGATCGGACGGCACAACACGCGACACGGTGAAAGCAGAGGAAGTCGGCCATGGCAACGGCGCCCAGCGTCTCCTACTCGATGACCATCCGGCTGGAGGTGCCCGCGAGCGGAACGGCCGTATCGCAGCTCACCACCGCCGTGGAGTCCTCCGGAGGCTCGGTCACCGGCCTCGACGTCACCGCCTCGGGGCACGAGAAGCTCCGGATCGACGTCACCATCGCCGCCACCTCGACCGCGCACGCCGAGCAGATCGTCGAGCAGTTGCGCACCATCGAGGGCGTCACGCTCGGCAAGGTCTCGGACCGTACGTTCCTGATGCACCTCGGCGGCAAGATCGAGATGCAGTCCAAGCACCCCATCCGCAACCGTGACGACCTCTCCATGGTCTACACGCCCGGTGTGGCCCGCGTCTGCATGGCCATCGCGGCGAACCCCGAGGACGCCCGCCGCCTCACCATCAAGCGCAACTCGGTTGCGGTCGTGACGGACGGCTCCGCCGTGCTGGGCCTCGGCAACATCGGCCCCAAGGCCGCGCTGCCCGTCATGGAGGGCAAGGCCGCGCTGTTCAAGCGCTTCGCGGGCATCGACGCCTGGCCGATCTGCCTGGACACCCAGGACACCGACGCCATCGTGGAGATCGTCAAGGCCATCGCCCCCGGCTTCGCGGGCATCAACCTGGAGGACATCTCCGCGCCCCGCTGCTTCGAGATCGAGGCCCGGCTGCGCGAGGCGCTGGACATCCCCGTCTTCCACGACGACCAGCACGGCACCGCCATCGTCGTCCTCGCCGCGCTCACCAACGCGCTGCGCGTCACCGGCCGCTCCATGGAGAGCATCCGGGTCGTCATGTCCGGCGCGGGCGCGGCCGGTACGGCCATCCTCAAGCTGCTGCTCGCCGCCGGCGTGAAGAACGCCGTCGTCGCCGACATCAACGGTGTCGTGCACGCGGGCCGCGAGGACCTGGTGGACGCCCCGGCCGGCTCCGCGCTGCGCTGGATCGCGGACAACACCAACCCCGAGGGCCTGACCGGCACCCTGAAGGAGGCCGTGCGCGGCGCGGACGTCTTCATCGGCGTCTCCGCCCCGAACGTCCTGGACGGCGACGACGTGGCCGCCATGGCGGACGGCGCGATCGTGTTCGCGCTCGCGAACCCCGACCCCGAGGTGGACCCGGCCGTCGCCCGCCAGACGGCGGCCGTCGTGGCCACCGGCCGCTCGGACTTCCCCAACCAGATCAACAACGTGCTGGTCTTCCCGGGTGTCTTCCGCGGTCTGCTCGACGCGCAGTCCCGCACCGTCAACACGGAGATGATGCTCGCCGCCGCGCACGCGCTGGCGAACGTCGTCACCGAGGACGAGCTGAACCCGAACTACATCGTGCCCAGCGTCTTCAACGACAAGGTCGCGGGCGCGGTCGCCGGAGCGGTGCGCGAGGCGGCCAAGGCGGCCGGGGCGGCGTCGTAGCCGCAGGTACCGTAGGGTGCGGGGGCTGTGATGATCGACACGGCCCTCGCACGGCGAGTCGTGAGAAGTCCTTTACCCGGCGCCCTCTAGGGTGACGGCCGGGCAGGCGTGTCCGCGTGACTCCCCAGGGTGCTCTCATGACTCCTGCGGGTGCCGGATTGGCTTTCCCGCCGCAGGTAGGGGCAGGATGCGTCCCTGGGCGCGAGCGCATCGGCATCGATCTCACCTCACGCCTCAATGGCAAGAAGAACACGGGAGTAACAACATGAACCGCAGTGAGCTGGTGGCCGCGCTGGCCGACCGCGCCGAGGTGACCCGCAAGGACGCCGACGCCGTGCTGGCCGCGTTCGCCGAGGTCGTCGGCGACATCGTCTCCAAGGGCGACGAGAAGGTCACCATCCCCGGCTTCCTGACCTTCGAGCGCACCCACCGTGCCGCTCGTACCGCGCGCAACCCGCAGACCGGTGAGCCCATCAACATCCCGGCCGGCTTCAGCGTGAAGGTCTCGGCGGGCTCGAAGCTCAAGGAAGCCGCCAAGGGCAAGTGACCTTGCCATCTGTCTTTGCGTCCCGTGGATGACGGGGCGTGGAGACGGGTGTCTTGGCTGTAGAGCCGTAAAAGCGCCGATGGGGCGGTACCCGGAGTGATTCGGGTGCCGCCCCATCGTGGTTGCGCTGACCAATGGCCTCAAACGCCGGCCGGGCTGAAAGATGCCGGCCGGCGTTTGAGGCCATGGGCCTGGGATCAGCTGAGGGCCTTGCCGGGGAGTTCGACCTTCGCGCCGAGTTCCACGAGCTTGTCCATGAAGTTCTCGTAGCCCCGGTTGATGAGGTCGATGCCGTGGACGCGGGACGTGCCCTCGGCGGCCAGGGCCGCGATGAGGTACGAGAAGCCGCCGCGGAGGTCGGGGATGACCAGGTCGGCGCCCTGGAGCTTGGTGGGGCCGGAGACGACCGCCGAGTGGAGGAAGTTGCGCGCGCCGAAGCGGCAGTTCGAGCCGCCCAGGCACTCGCGGTAGAGCTGGATGTGCGCGCCCATCTGGTTGAGCGCGGAGGTGAAGCCGAGGCGGGACTCGTAGACCGTCTCGTGGATGATCGACAGGCCCGTGGCCTGGGTCAGCGCCACCACCAGCGGCTGCTGCCAGTCGGTCTGGAAACCGGGGTGCACGTCCGTCTCCAGCGCGATGGACTTCAGCTGGCCGCCCGGGTGCCAGAAGCGGATGCCCTCGTCGTCGATCTCGAACGCGCCGCCGACCTTGCGGTAGGTGTTCAGGAACGTCATCATCGAGCGCTGCTGGGCGCCGCGCACGTAGATGTTGCCGCGCGTCGCGAGGGCCGCCGAGGCCCAGGACGCGGCCTCCAGGCGGTCCGGCAGGGCGCGGTGGGTGTAGCCGCCGAGCTTGTCCACACCGGTGATGCGGATGGTGCGGTCGGTGTCCATGGCGATGATCGCGCCCATCTTCTGCAGTACGCAGATGAGGTCCTCGATCTCGGGCTCGACGGCCGCGTTGGACAGCTCGGTGACGCCCTCGGCCAGCACGGCCGTCAGCAGGACCTGCTCGGTGGCGCCCACGGAGGGGTACGGCAGGTCGATCTTCGTACCGCGCAGGCGCTGCGGGGCCTCCAGGTACTGGCCGTCCGCGCGCTTCTCGATGGTCGCGCCGAACTGGCGGAGCACGTCGAAGTGGAAGTCGATCGGCCGGCCGCCGATGTCGCAGCCGCCCAGGCCCGGGATGAAGGCGTGGCCCAGACGGTGCAGCAGGGGGCCGCAGAAGAGGATCGGGATGCGGCTGGAGCCGGCGTGGGCGTCGATGTCGGCGACGTTCGCGCTCTCGACGTAGGTCGGGTCGAGCACCAGTTCGCCGGGCTCGTCGCCCGGACGGACCGTCACGCCGTGCAGCTGGAGCAGGCCGCGGACGACCCGTACGTCACGGATGTCCGGGACGTTGCGCAGGCGGCTCGGCTCGCTGCCCAGCAGGGCGGCGACCATGGCCTTCGGCACGAGGTTCTTCGCGCCGCGGACACGGATCTCGCCCTCCAGCGGGGTTCCGCCGTGGACAAGCAGGACATCGTCGTTGACGGTCATGTATCTCGCGTTCCGATGAGTGTCGGGCAGGGGTCGGCCGATCACTTTGCGCAGGGGCCGGAGAGACAGGGTAAACGCCGATCACCCCCCACCCGTAAGCCCGAGGCCGCTACCGCCGTGTCACAACACGAACGGTTTCGCGTCGGGTACGGGGGGTTACCGGCGGAGTGGGTGAGGCGGAGGGCGGCCGGTGCGGGGCGGCCGGGCCCGGTCCGCCACCCGCCCGCACCGGATTCACCCCGCCCGTCTCCCCACAGCGGGTCGAGATGCGGGATCATGTCTGGCATGACCGAGGTGTCCTCGCTCACGGGGCGGCTGCTCGTGGCCACGCCCGCCCTGGCGGATCCGAATTTCGACCGTGCGGTGGTGCTGCTCCTCGACCACGACGAGGAGGGCTCGCTCGGCGTCGTGCTGAACCGGCCCACGCCCGTCGGGGTGGGGGACATCCTGGAGGGCTGGGAGACGCTCGCGGGGGAGCCCGGGGTGGTCTTCCAGGGCGGGCCCGTCTCGCTGGACTCCGCGCTCGGGGTCGCGGTGATCCCGGGCGGCGACGGCGGCGACACCGCCCCGCTCGGGTGGCGGCGGGTGCACGGCGCGATCGGGCTGGTGGACCTGGAGACCCCGCCCGAGCTGCTCGCGTCCGCCCTCGGCTCGCTGCGGATCTTCGCCGGGTACGCCGGCTGGGGCCCGGGCCAGCTGGAGGACGAAGTGGCCCAGGGCGCCTGGTACGTGGTGGAGTCCGAGCCGGGCGACATCTCCTCCCCGGCGCCCGAGAAGCTGTGGCGGGAGGTGCTCCGCCGGCAGCGCAACGAGCTGGCGATGGTGGCCACCTATCCGGACGACCCGTCGCTCAACTGAAGCGGTCCGGAGTCAGTACCCTTGGCGGTATGAGCACTCTTGAGCCCGAGCGCGGGACTGGTACGGGAACCCTCGTCGAGCCGACGCCGCAGGTCTCCCACGGCGACGGTGACCATGAGCGCTTCGCCCACTACGTCCAGAAGGACAAGATCATGGCGAGCGCCCTCGACGGCACCCCCGTCGTGGCGCTGTGCGGCAAGGTGTGGGTGCCCGGCCGCGACCCGAAGAAGTACCCCGTCTGCCCCATGTGCAAGGAGATCTACGAATCCATGAGCAGCGGCGGCGACGACAAGGGCGGCGACAAGAAGTAAAGAAGCAACGCCCCCTTCGGTCCTGACCTCACGAGGCCCCCGGCACGCGCGTGGACGCGTTTCCCCGGGGGCCTTCGTGTTTCCCCGGAACGCGCGCGTACCGCCGTCTCCACGTGTTTCACGCGTATTACGTGTGGACCCGGATCACCCCCGCCCCACCGGTTTCGCGCACACGTTCGCAAGATCGTCGGACCGCGTGTTTCCGTGATTTCCCGCCGGGGCGTTCCGCCGCTCCCCGAGTTTTTCGCCCCGCCCCTGGGCACGGTCCTCCGTGTGACGAGAGACAAGGGACGGATGGAAGTGGCGGATGTGATTCCCGCGCCCGTCGCCACGGCGGAGAACGGCCCCCGGGGATTCACCCTCGGAGAAGGCACCGGTATCGCGGCCGGAAACGGCGCGAGCGGCACCGAACGCTCGCTCAGGGCCACCCTCGGCGCCGCCACCGGCCTCCCGCTGCCCCCGGCGGACCCGGACCGGCCCGACACCGTACGGCTCACCGTCGACCCCGCCGTCACCGCCCGCCTCGGTCCCGAGGGCTACCGGCTCACCGTCACCCCCACCCACGCCGACCTGCGCGGCGGCGGCCCCGCCGGGCTGTTCTGGGGCGCCCAGACGCTACGGCAGCTGCTCGGCCCGGACGCCTTCCGCCGCGCCCCGCTCCCCGGCCGCACCTGGCACCTCCCGCCGGTGCGGATCGAGGACACCCCGCGCTTCGCCTGGCGCGGACTGCTGCTCGACGTGGCCCGGCACTTCACGCCCAAGGAAGGCGTACTGCGGCTGCTCGATCTGCTCGCCGCGCACAAACTCAACGTGCTGCACCTGCATCTGACGGATGATCAGGGCTGGCGTATCGAGATCCGCCGTCATCCGCAGCTCACCGCGACCGGCTCCTGGCGTGCCCGGACCAAATTCGGCCACCGCGCCTCACCCCTGTGGGAACACAAACCGCACGGCGGCCACTACACCCGGGACGACATCCGGGAGATCGTCTCCTACGCCGCCGAGCGGCATATCACCGTCGTCCCCGAAATCGATCTTCCCGGCCACTCCCAGGCCGCGATCGCCGCGTATCCGGAACTCGGCAACCGCGACGCCGTCGACACCGCCGCGCTCACCGTCCGGGACGACTGGGGGATCTCACCGCACGTCCTCGCGCCCACCGAAGCCGTACTGCGTTTCTACGAGGGCGTGCTCGAAGAGGTGCTGGAACTGTTCCCCTCGCCGGTCGTGCACCTCGGCGGCGACGAGTGCCCGGCGGACGAGTGGCGGGCCTCGGCCCTCGCGCGGGCCCGGGCCCGGGAACTCGGGCTCGCGGACGTGGACGCGCTGCGGTCGTGGTTCACCGGCCACTTCGGGGCATGGCTCGCCGCACGGGGGCGGGTGCTCGCCGGGTGGGACGAGATCCTGGACGGGCCCGTGCCGGACGGCGCGGTCGTCTCCTGCTGGCGCGGCCACGCGGCCGGAGCCGCCGCCGTACGGGCCGGACACGACGTGGTGATGTGCCCCGAGCAGCACGTCTACCTGGACCACCGGCAGGCGCCCGGCGCCGACGAGCCGGTGCCGGTCGGCTATGTGCGCACGCTGGAGGACGTCTACCGCTTCGACCCCGTGCCGCCCGGCCTCACCCCGGCCGAGACCCGCCGCGTCCTCGGCACCCAGGCCAACGTGTGGACCGAGACCATGGAGGACGCCGGGCGCGTGGACTACCAGGTCTTCCCCCGCCTCGCCGCGTTCGCGGAGGCCGCCTGGAGCCCGCTGCCCCCGCCCGCCGAGCGGGACTTCGCGGACTTCGAGCGCCGGATGGCCACGCACTACCGCCGCCTGGACGCCCTCGGCGTCGCCTACCGCCCGCCCGCCGGCCCCCGCCCCTGGCAGCGCCGCCCGGGCGTCCCGGGCAAGCCGTTCCCGGGGCCGGTCCCGGTGTCTCCGGCCCCGCCGCACCCGGTCCCGGCGGCCAGACCGCCCGCGCCCGCCACCCCGGCCGGCTCGAACGACCTGCCGACGAACACGTAAGGGAAAAAGCCCCCGGGACTCGCCGAAGCGGGTCAATCGGACCAGCCGTCCGATGCCGGTGGAAACCGGGACGGGTGGCCGGGGGCGGGGCTCAACACCCCTGGCGGACCCCGGCGTCCGGGGCTTGCGAAGATGTGCCAGAGTTGCCACGTCCGCCCTGTCAGGCCGTACCGTACGGCAGCACAGGCGGGGACCAGGTGGGGCAGCGGGAAGGGGCAGCCGGTTTGACCACGCACGCACCGCAGGCGGCGCAGACCGTCACGCTGCCCACGACACTGGACGAGGCGGTGGCGGCCCTGACCGCCATGCCGACCGCCGTCCCCGTCGCGGGCGGCACCGATCTGATGCACGCGGTCAACTCCGGCAGGCTCAGGCCCGCCGCGCTCGTCGGCCTCGGCCGCATCAGCGAGATCCGCGGCTGGCAGTACCAGGACGGCCACGCCCTGCTCGGCGCCGGACTCACCCACGCCCGCATGGGCCGCCCCGACTTCGCCGCCCTCATCCCGGCGCTGGCCGCCGCCGCGCGCGCCTCGGGCCCGCCGCACATCCGCAACGCCGGCACCCTCGGCGGCAACATCGCGACCGCCGCCCCGACCGGCGACGCGCTCCCGGTGCTCGCCGCGCTGGAGGCCACGCTGATCATCGCGGGCCTGAACGGCGCCCGCCGCGAGATCCCGGTCTCGCACCTGCTCGCCGGCGTCGAGATGCTCAACGGCGGCGAACTCATCGGCTACGTCCGCGTACCGCTGCTGCACGCCCCCCAGGTCTTCCTCAAGGCCACGGGCCGTACCGGACCCGGCCGCGCCGTCGCCTCCGTGGCGCTCGTGCTCGACCCCGCCCGGCGCGGGGTGCGGTGCGCCGTCGGCGCCATCGCTCCGATGCCGCTGCGCCCGCTGGAGGCCGAGCAGTGGGTCGCGCAGCTCATCGACTGGGACAACGACCGCGCGCTGGTCCCCGAGGCGCTTCAGGCCTTCGGGGAGTACGTCGCCGCGGCCTGCATCCCCGACCCGGCCCCCGGGCCGGACGGCACGGTGGCAGCGCTGCCGCCCGCCGTACTGCACCTGCGGCGCACCGTCGCCGCGCTGGCCCGACGAGCACTGGGGAGGGCGCTGTCGTGACCGACGACCAGCACGGAGAGGGCACGCCCCAGGGCGGCGGCCGGTGGAACCCGCTGCCCCAGGGCGAGTACGACGACGGCGCCACCGCCTTCGTCCAGCTCCCCGAGGGCGGCATCGACGCCCTGCTGTCCGGTGACAGCCCGCTGGCCGCGCCGGGCCACGGCTATGTGCCGCCCCGGATCGAGACCGCCCCGCCCGGCGAGGGCCAGGCACCGCCCGCCGCGCCGGGCGGCTGGGGCGCGCCCTCCGACGCCCACCAGTGGCCCGTACCGGACGGGCAGGGCGGCGGCGACCGCTTCACGTACGACCCGCGGCCGGCGCCGTATCCGCAGGACGGCCCCCCGGGGCACCCCGGTGCCGACTACGCCGGTCCGGAGCAGCATGCGGGCACCGGCCAGTACCCCGCCGCCGACCAGCACTGGGCCGTCGAGGAGGCCGCCGCGCCCGGGCACGATGTCACCGGGCACTGGTCCGTACCTGTCGCGGGCGGTGAGCTGCCGGACGAGTCGGGCGAGTTCACCACCTCCGCGCTGGCGGAGCAGTGGGGCACCGGTGCGCCCGCGACCCTGCCCGGCGGCGCGTCGGCGCCCTGGGCCACCGAGCCCGCGGGCGACCCCTGGGGCCGGCCGCAGGAGCCCGGGCCGCACACCCCGGCGGCCGGTACGCCGCTGCCGGAGGAGACGTACCCGGGCGGCCCGCACGAGGACCTCCACGGCGCCGAGCCCGACGCCCCCGAGCAGGCCCCTGAAAGCCCCGCTGACGGTCCGGCGGCACCGGGCGCGGCCACGGAGACCGGCACCGCCCCCGAGGCTGCGGAGAACGCCGCCGACGCAGGGCCGGAAGTAAAATTTGTACCCGAGGCCGACGGCCCGGAAGCACACTTTGAACCCGAGTCCGACGGGCCGGACGGCGACCAGGCCGGGGCCGACGACCTCGCGGCGGGCGACGAGCCCGGCGCCGAGCCCCACGACGACCACCCCCTCGCCTCCTACGTCCTGCGGGTCAACGGCACCGACCGCCCCGTCACCGACGCCTGGATCGGCGAGTCCCTGCTGTACGTGCTGCGCGAGCGGCTCGGCCTCGCGGGCGCCAAGGACGGCTGCTCGCAGGGCGAGTGCGGGGCCTGCAACGTCCAGGTGGACGGCCGCCTCGTCGCCTCCTGCCTGGTCCCGGCGGTCACCACGGCCGGCAGCGAGGTCCGTACCGTCGAGGGCCTGGCCGCCGACGGACACCCCTCCGACGTACAGCGGGCGCTCGCCCGGTGCGGCGCCGTCCAGTGCGGGTTCTGCGTGCCCGGCATCGCGATGACCCTGCACGACCTGCTTGAGGGCAACCCCGCCCCCTCCGAGCTGGAGACCCGGCAGGCCCTGTGCGGCAACCTGTGCCGCTGCTCGGGCTACCGGGGCGTGCTCGACGCCGTGCAGGAGGTCGTCGCGGAGCGCGAGGCGCACGCGGCCGCCGAGGCCGAGGCCGGCGCGGACGGCGACACCGCCCGCATCCCGCACCAGGCGCCCCCCGGCGCCGGCGGCGTCAACCCCTCGGCCTTCGAGGCGCCCGGCGCCTTCGACACCCCCGGCGACCGGCACCAGCAGGAGCCGTACCCGCAGCAGGGCGCCTACGCCCCGCACGAGCAGGACCCGTACGCCCAGCAGGACCCGTACTACGGCCAGGACGGAGGCCAGGCGTGAGCAACGAAGCCGCCACCGCGACCCCGGCGGCGGAAGCGGTCCCCGCTCCCGAGCCGCTGCCGCACGGCCTGGGCGCCTCCCTGCCGCACGCCGACGCCCGCGCCAAGACCGAGGGCACCTTCCCCTACGCCGCCGACCTGTGGGCCGAGGGCCTGCTGTGGGCCGCCGTGCTGCGCTCACCGCACGCGCACGCGCGGATCGTGTCCATCGACACCACCCACGCGCGCGAGATGCCCGGCGTCCGCGCCGTCATCACCCACGAGGACGTGCCCGGCACCTCCCGGCACGGCCGGGGCACCCCGGACCGGCCGGTGTTCGCCTCCGAGGTCGTGCGCCACCACGGCGAGCCCATCGCCGCCGTCGCCGCCGACCACCCCGACACCGCGCGCATGGCGGCCGCCGCCGTCATCGTCGAGTACGAACTCCTCGACCCGGTCACCGACCCCGAGCAGGCCTTCGAGGCCGAACCCCTGCACCCCGACGGCAACTTGATCCGCCACATCCCGCTGCGCCACGGCGACCCGGAGGCGGCCGGCGAGATCGTGGTCGAGGGGCTGTACCGGATCGGCCGCCAGGACCCCGCGCCCATCGGCGCCGAGGCCGGGCTCGCCGTACCGCGCCCGGACGGCGGGGTGGAGCTGTATCTGGCCTCCACCGACCCGCACACCGACCGCAACACCGCCGCCGCCTGCTACGGACTTCCCGCGGACCGGGTGAAGATCGTCGTCACCGGTGTGCCGGGGGCGACCGCCGACCGCGAGGACCAGGGCTTCCAACTCCCGCTCGGACTGCTGGCGTTGAAGACCGGCTGCCCGGTGAAGCTCGCGGCGACCCGCGAGGAGTCCTTCCTCGGTCACGCCCACCGCCACCCCACCCTGCTGCGCTACCGCCACCACGCGGACGCCGAGGGCAAGCTGGTGAAGGTCGAGGCGCAGATCCTGCTCGACGCGGGTCCGTACGCGGACACCTCGGCCGAAGCGCTCGCCGCCGCCGTCTCCTTCGCCTGCGGTCCGTACGTCGTCCCGAACGCCTTCATCGAGGGCTGGGCCGTACGTACCAACAACCCGCCCTCCGGCCATGTGCGCGGCGAGGGCGCGATGCAGGTGTGCGCCGCCTACGAGGCGCAGATGGACAAGCTGGCCAGGAAACTCGACCTGGACCCGGCCGAGTTGAGGCTGCGCAACGTCCTCGCGACCGGTGACGTGCTGCCCATCGGGCAGACCGTGACCTGCCCGGCGCCGGTGGCCGAACTCCTCCAGGCGGTACAGGAGTTCCCGCTGCCGCCGCTGCCCAAGGACACCCCGGAGGAGGACTGGCTGCTGCCCGGCGGCCCCGAGGGCGCGGGCGAGCCGGGCGCGGTCCGCCGGGGCGTCGGCTACGGCCTCGGCATGGTCCACATGCTCGGCGCCGAGGGCGCGGACGAGGTCTCCACGGCCACCGTGAAGGTCCACGACGGCGTCGCGACCGTGCTGTGCGCGGCCGTCGAGTCAGGCCAGGGCTTCACCACGCTGGCCCGGCAGATCGTCCAGGACACCCTGGGCGTGGACGAGGTGCACGTGGCGCCCGTCGACACCGACCAGCCCGAGGCGGGCCCCGGCTGCCGGGGACGGCACACCTGGGTCTCCGGCGGCGCGGTGGAGCGCGCGGCCAAGATGGTCCGCACCCAGCTGCTCCAGCCGCTGGCGCACAAGTTCGGCATGTCCACCGAGCTGCTCCAGATCACCGACGGCAAGATCACCTCGTACGACGGGGTGCTCTCGACCACCGTCGCGGAGGCGCTGGAGGGCAAGGAGCTGTGGGCGACGGCCCAGTGCCGCCCGCATCCCACCGAGCCGCTGGACGGTGCCGGTCAGGGTGACGCCTTCGTCGGGCTCGCCTTCTGCGCGATCCGCGCGGTGGTGGACGTGGACGTGGAGCTGGGCGCGGTCCGGGTGGTCGAGCTGGCGGTCGCCCAGGACGTGGGCCGGGTGCTCAACCCGGCGCAGCTGCGGGCCCGCATCGAGGGCGGGGTCACGCAGGGCGTGGGCATCGCGCTCACCGAGAACCTGCGCACCCCGCGCGGTCTGGTCCGGCACCCCGATCTGACCGGGTACGCCCTCCCGACGTCACTGGACGCGCCGGACATCCGTATCGTGAAGCTGGTCGAGGAGCGGGACGTGGTCGCGCCCTTCGGCGCCAAGTCGGTCTCGGCGGTGCCGGTGGTCACGGCCCCGGCCGCCGTCGCCTCCGCCGTCCGCGCGGCCACCGGCCGCCCGGTCAACCGCCTTCCGATCCGGCCTCAAGCAGCAGTGGTGACCTCCCAGTGACAGACCGACCGACAGACGCGGCGACAGACGAACCTCGTTACGAACCCGCCCCGAGCGTGGGCAAGTTGTTCCTGTGGGTGCTGCTCTTCATCGTGGCGGCGGTCGTCGTCGTGCTCGGCGGGATCTACTTCACCTGAGCCTTCACCTGAGCCGGGGGCCGGTGCCCCGGATGTCGTGCGCGTCACGTCCTTTTCTCACGCCGTGACGCAACGTGCGGCGGGGGAGGCGCGTCTTCTCGTACGGGGCCGTCGTCGCACGAGCCCCGTTGTCAGTGGTGCGGCGTAATGTTCCGGGCGGTGGATGTCCCGGCCGCGCGCTGCGGGTGAGCCCGGCCGCGTCCCGTCTCCAGGGAAGCCGTACGACGACGTACCGACGTACCTATGAAGATCGCGGGGGAGCGATGAGCACGACCGACACCGAGGTCTCGGCGATCACACTGACCGAGGCCGAGCTCGACCGCTACGTCACCCACGCGCCCACGCGCGGCCTGCTCACCGGCCCCGGACTGCCCCAGGACACCGGCCTGCTGACCTTCGCCCCCCTCCGCACGCACGGGCTGCGCCGGCTGGCCGACGCCGCCGACGTCATCGACACCGCCGAGGGCCCGTTCCGGCTCGCGGAGGAGCTGCGGGACCGGCTGGTGATAGGCGAACTGCTCGGCCCGGCCGGTCTTGAGCAGCAGTCCATCCTGCTCGACGGGGTGACGGGCGAGCTGACGACGGCGTACCTGTACGACCCCGCCGACGCGCACCCCTTCGCCCCCTGTCTCGCCACCCTGCTGCGCTTCGCCGCCGTCACCGAGGAACTGGCGGGCCTGCGCGGCCGGTTCGCGGGCCTGCGCGGGCGGTACGGCACGGAGACGGCGGCCGAGGCGTCCCGCCGGCTCCTCGCGCTCTTCGAGGAGGGCACGGACGGCGCGGTCCCGGCCTACTGGAAGGTGGCGGCCCTGATCCGCCCGCTGTCCCTGGTGGCCGCGCCGGGCCGCTCCGGCGGTCTCACCCTCGACCTTCCCGGACGGCTCCTGGAGGAGGAGTTCGGCTCGGGCCGGGTGGTCCGCTTCGAGGAGGTGGACTTCCCGCGCACGCTCACCCACGAGCCGACGCGCCGCTTCCTGCGGGAGACGGGGCTGCCGGAGGAGGCGGTGCTGTTCCACGCGGACGCGGACGGCCCGCTGCGCACGCTCACGGAGTACTTCTCGGAGGAAGCCGCGGAGGACTACCCCCTCGACCTTCTCCCCGCCCACGCCGACCACTTGATCCGCCTCGGCCATCTGGTGGAGGACACCAGCCTGGTGGTCGACGGCCGCACCGGCGCCGTCCTCAGCTACTCCGAGCCGGACGGCACCCTCCACCCCCTCAACACCGACACCTCCACCCTCGCCTACACCCTCTGGCTCCTCCACCACGAGCGCACGATCGACGACCACCTCTCCCACGAGCTGACGACCTCCGCCTACGACCAGCTGGCGGCCACCCTGCTCGACACGCTGGCGTCCCTCGACCCGACGGGCACCGACCCGTCGACGGACTGGCACTACTGGACGGAACTGTTCCAGGACGAGGCGGGCGGCGCGCTCTGACGCCTCCGGCCGACCGGCGGGGCACTCTGACGCCTCCGGCGCCCGGCGCGGGAGGACTTGGTGGAGGCCGTGGCGGGAATCGAACCCGCGTAACTCGCTTTGCAGGCGAGTCCCTGAGCCACTCGGGCACACGGCCGTGTGTCGTGGAACGAACGTAGGCGGGGGTGAGGGGCGGGGCAAGGGAAGGGGGCGGGGTGCAATGCGACTGCCATGGTGCGTTCACATGGCAGGGAGTCTGGCGGCGACGGCGTCGAGGACCCAGTCCAGGCCGGTCGTGAAGGAGGTCTCGGCGTCGATGTCGGTGGCGTCGTGGACGACCTTGGCGAGCGCCGGGAAGCGGCCGGTGGACAGCATGTTCGTGACGTGCGGGCCGGAGGCGCGCTGCCAGTCGCGCTCGGACAGGCCCGTGGCGCGTTCGGCGCGCAGGGTGGCGACTTCGCGTCTGATCGCGCCGATGACGTAGGAACTGACGGTCTCCACGGCGCGCAGGACGGTGTCGATGTCCGCGAGGCCGTCGAGGGCGGAGAGCTTGGCCTCGGTCACGGCGAGGCCGTTCGGGCCCAGGGAGGGGCGGCCGCCGAGCAGGTCGGCCAGCCACGGGTGGCGGAGCGCGGCCCGCCTGGTGCGGTGGGAGAGGACGCTCAGCGCCTCCCGCCAGTCACCGGGCCGCTCCTCGGGGAGGATCTCGGCCTGGACCTCGTCCACCATGAGGTCGAACAGCTCCTGCTTGGTGGCGATGAATCCGTACAGCCGCATCGGGCCGGCGTTCAGCCGGGCGGCGACCTTGCGCAGCGACACCGCCTTGAGCCCGCCCTCGTCGGCCAGCGCGACGGCGGCGGCGACGATCCGCTCCCGGTCGAGCGGCACGGGGCGAGTCGGCGGCTCCGGCCGGTCCCACACAGTCATGGCCACATCGTACTGTTGCGATGCGCTGTAGCGAATCAATACAGTGTATCGACATGAGACATCGCATCGCAGTGGTCGGCGGTGGCCCCGGCGGCCTCACCCTCGCCCGCGTCCTGCACCGCCACGGCCACCCCGTCACCGTCCTCGAACGCGACCCCGCCCCCGACGCCCGCCCGCCGGGCGGCACGCTGGACCTGCACGAGGGGATGGGCCGGCTCGCGCTGGAGAAGGCCGGGCTGCCGGCGGAGTTCGAGGCGCTGTCCCGTCCCGAGGGGCAGGCCATGCGCATCCTGGACCCGGACGGGACCGTCCTGCGCGACTGGCGGCCCCGCCCGGACGAGCGGGCCAACCCCGAGATCGACCGAGGGCACCTCCGTGACCTGCTGCTCGGCCCGCTCGACGTCCAGTGGGGCCGGGGCGTGGCGCGGGTGGTGCCGGGGGAGGGGGACGGTGTACGGGTGCACTTCGAGGACGGGCGGCAGGAGACGTTCGACCTCGTGGTCGGCGCGGACGGCGCCTGGTCCCGCACCCGCCCGGCGGTCTCTCCGGTGACACCGCACTACACCGGCGTCACCGCGGTCGAGACCTCCCTCGACGACGTCGACACCCGCCACCCCGCCCTCGCCCGGCTGGTCGGCGACGGCTCCCTGGCCGTGTACGGCGTGAACCGCGGCCTCGTCGCCCAGCGCAACAGCGGCGGCCGCGTCACGGTGTACGCCCAGTTCCGCGCGCCGCTGGAGCGGCACACCGGACCGGACCCGGCCGGCACCGAGGCCGTGCGGTCGAGCCTGCTGGACCTGTTCGACGGCTGGGCCGACCCCGTCCTCGACCTCCTCCGCCAGGGCACCGCGTTCGTCCGCCGCCCCCTGTACGTCCTGCCCGTGGACCACACCTGGACCCACGTCCCCGGCGTGACGCTGCTCGGCGACGCCGCCCACCTGATGCCTCCCCTGGGGGCGGGCGCGAACCTCGCGATGCTGGAGGGCGCCGAACTCGCCGAGGCCCTCGCCGCCGGCCCCGCGGACCTGGACGACACCGTCCGCGCCTTCGAGGAACGCATGTGGGAGCGGGCCGGCAGATGGGCGAAGATCACGGCCGCCGGCCTGGACCGCCTCGTCAGCGCGGACCCCGCCCAGGCCGTCGCGCTGTTCGACGAGGTCCAGCCGTCCTGACCCAGGAGAGGCCCGGCGGGGCGGAGATCGCGGAGGGGCCGGAGCGCCTCGCGGGGTGACTGTGACGTCGGTCCCAACCGGACCGGCGTCCGCCTCGTCCGCCCTCGGCGGGCCGTCCCGCGCCGGTAGGGTGGCCCGGTTGTTCTACGTAGTCGAGCCGCCCCCAGCCCCCACCCCGGAGACCGTGACTACCACCGCCGCCTCTTCAGCCTCGTCCCACCATCTGTCCCCCGCCTTCCCCGGCCGCGCCCCCTGGGGCACCGCCAGCAAGCTGCGTGCCTGGCAGCAGGGGGCGATGGACAAGTACATCCAGGAGCAGCCGCGCGATTTCCTCGCCGTCGCCACCCCCGGCGCCGGCAAGACGACCTTCGCGCTGACGCTGGCCTCCTGGCTGCTGCACCACCATGTCGTGCAGCAGGTGACCGTCGTCGCGCCGACCGAGCATCTGAAGAAGCAGTGGGCGGAGGCCGCGGCCCGGATAGGGATCAAGCTCGACCCGGAGTACAGCGCGGGCCCGGTCGGCAGGGACTACCAGGGCGTCGCCGTGACGTACGCCGGTGTCGGGGTGCGCCCCATGCTGCACCGCAACCGCTCCGAGCAGCGCAAGACGCTCGTGATCCTCGACGAGATCCACCACGCCGGCGACTCCAAGTCCTGGGGCGAGGCGTGCCTGGAGGCGTTCGAGCCCGCGACCCGGCGGCTCGCGCTGACCGGTACGCCGTTCCGCTCGGACACCAACCCGATCCCCTTCGTCACGTACGAGGAGGGCGACGACGGCATCCGGCGCTCGTCCGCCGACTACACCTACGGCTACGGCAACGCGCTCGCCGACCACGTCGTGCGCCCCGTGATCTTCCTCAGCTACAGCGGCCAGATGCGCTGGCGCACCAAGGCGGGCGACGAGATCGCGGCCCGGCTCGGCGAGCCGATGACCAAGGACGCGGTCAGCCAGGCGTGGCGTACGGCGCTCGATCCGCGCGGCGAGTGGATGCCGAGCGTGCTGCGCGCCGCCGACCAGCGGCTGACCGAGGTCCGGAAGGCCATCCCGGACGCCGGTGCGCTCGTCATCGCCTCCGACCAGGACTCCGCCCGCGCCTACGCCAAGCTCATCCGTGAGATCACCGGCACCAAGGCCACGCTGGTCCTCTCCGACGACACCGGCGCCTCGAAGCGGATCGACGACTTCAGCGCGAGCGACGACCGCTGGATGGTCGCGGTCCGCATGGTGTCCGAGGGCGTCGACGTGCCCCGGCTCGCGGTGGGCGTGTACGCGACGACGATCTCCACGCCGCTGTTCTTCGCGCAGGCCGTCGGGCGTTTCGTACGGTCCCGGCGGCGCGGCGAGACCGCGTCCGTGTTCCTGCCGACCGTGCCCGACCTGCTGACCTTCGCCAACGAGATGGAGAAGGAACGGGACCACGCCCTCGACAAGCCGAAGAAGGAGGGCGAGGAAGACCCGTACGCCGAGTCCGAGAAGGAGATGGACGAGGCGAACAAGGAGCAGGACGAGGACACCGGCGAGCAGGAGCAGTTCTCCTTCGAGGCGCTGGAGTCCGAGGCGGTCTTCGACCGGGTGCTGTACGACGGTGCCGAGTTCGGTATGCAGGCGCATCCGGGGAGCGAGGAGGAGCAGGACTACCTGGGCATCCCGGGACTCCTTGAGCCCGATCAGGTGCAGATGCTGCTCCAGAAGCGGCAGGCACGGCAGATCGCGCACAGCCGCAAGAAGCCGGACGCGGAGGCGGATCTGCTGGAGCTGCCCGCCGAGCGGCGCCCCGTGGTCAGCCACAAGGAGATGATGGAGCTCCGGAAGAAGCTCAACACGATGGTGAGCGCGTATGTGCACCAGAGTGGCAAGCCGCACGGGGTGATCCACACCGAGCTGCGGCGGGTGTGCGGGGGGCCGCCGAGTGCGGAGGCGACGGCGGGGCAGCTGAGGCAGCGGATCGAGAAGGTGCAGGAGTGGGCGACCCGGATGCGGTGACGCTCCGCTGGGTTCGGCGAATGCTTCCCACCCGCCCGCCCGTCCCGGTCCGCTGAGAAGCCGGCCTCACGGGGCTCCGCCCCGGACCCCGTGAGGGACACGGTGTGGCTCCCCCTCCGCCGTCCATACGCGGGCAAAACGCCCGCCCCGCCCCACTCCCCGCCCGGATTGTGGACGAAGCCTTCCGCTGAGCGAACCCCCTTCGCTACTGTCCCGCTACGCATACGCCCCGTGGCAGCGCCGCCGCGGAGCGCAGCCGTGAAGCGACAGGGTCCGGGGCCGCCGGGCCGTCCTGCCGATCGGCGCCCTCGCAGCGCGTCGCGGACGGGACCGTCCGGCGCGGGCCGCTGCCCGCAGGGTGCCGACCTCACCGCCGAAGGAGTGGGCGTCGTGACCGCGGAGACCTCCCAGACGCTGGACCGGGGACTGCGCGTCCTCAAGCTGCTGGCCGACACGGATCACGGGCTGACCGTCACCGAGCTGTCCACCCGGCTGGGAGTGAACCGCACGGTGGTGTACCGCCTGCTCGCCACGCTCGAACAGCACGCCCTCGTACGGCGCGACCTCGGCGGCCGGGCCCGGGTCGGGCTCGGGGTGCTGCGGCTGGGCCGCCAGGTGCATCCCCTCGTACGGGAGGCCGCGCTGCCCGCGCTGCGCTCGCTGGCCGAGGACATCGGGGCGACGGCCCATCTGACGCTCGTGGACGGCACCGAGGCGCTGGCCGTCGCCGTGGTGGAGCCGACCTGGACCGACTACCACGTGGCCTACCGCGCCGGCTTCCGTCACTCGCTGGACCGCGGCGCCGCCGGCCGGGCCATCCTCGCCGCCCGCCACTCCCGCTCCGCCGAGCCCGGCTACACCCTCACCCACGGCGAACTGGAGGCCGGAGCCAGCGGCGCCGCGGCCCCCCTCGTCGGCGTCACCGGCCTCGAAGGCAGCGTCGGCGTCGTCATGCTCACCGACGCCATCCCCGACCGCGTCGGCCCCCGCGTCCTGGAAGCGGCCCAGGAAATCTCCGAAGCGCTCCGCTGACGCGGGGTCTTGGCGGGGGCGCCGGCTGACGTGGACGCGGGGAGTACCGGCGCGGGTCGCGGTCGCGTTGTCCACGCCGGGGCCTGTCCGCCTGTCAGGCATGCCGTGCGCCCCTGACACGCTGCCCGTCGCCCCCTCCGCCTGGGCTGCCGCCGTCTGGCCGGTCTGCGGGGTGATGGCGGCTCCCGGCCGGGCGGCTGGTTCGGGTGGCGCCGTGTTCCGGCCTGCCCGGCCCCGGCCGCGTCACCCGATCCGGTTCACCCGTTCCACAGAGGCCCCGATTCGCGCCCCGGGCCCGTTCTCGCTCGCGTCCTTCACCCCGGGCACCTCCGGGCCCGGCCCCTCTCACGTTGTTCGCCCCGGCCCGCCGCCTGGTGCGCCGCGCCCCGGCAGGTGCGCCGAGTGGGCCCCGGCCGCTGCCCCAGCCCCAGCCGGGCCCCGGTCGGCCGTCCGCCAAGGCAGCGCCCCCCGCCCCGGTCCGCCGTGTGGTGGGCCGTGACCCGTCAGGCGTGTCGAGTGGCCGCTGCCGCTGCCGCTGCCGCTGCCGCTGCCCCAGCCCGGCTCCGGCCGCGCCCGCTCGCCCGGGGCGGCGCACCCCCGCCCCGCTCCGCCGTGTGGCGTGCCGCGACCGGGCAGGCGTGTCGAGTGGCCGCTGCCGCTGCCGCTGCCCCAGCCCGGCCCCGGTCGCCCGCCCACCCAGGCGGCGCGCCCCTCGCCCCGGTCCGCCGTCTGGTGCGCCGCGACCGGGCAGGCGTGTCGAGTGGCAGCTGCCGCTGCCCCAGCCGGGCCCCGGTCGGCCGTCTGCCAGGGCAGCGTCCCCCGCCCCGGTCCGCCGTGTGGCGTGCCGCGACCGGGCAGGCGTGTCGAGTGGCAGCTGCCGCTGCCGCTGCACCAGCCCGGCCCCGGTCGCCCGCCCACCCAGGCGGCGCACCCCTCGCCCCGGTCCGCCGTCTGGTGTGCCGTGTCCCGGCAGGTGTGTCGCGTGGTCCTGGCTGCTGGCCTCTGCCTCCGCCCCAGTCCGGCCCCGGTCGCGCCCCCGCCCTGGCCGCCGTCTGGGCTGCCGTGACCCGGCTGGTGCGTTGAGTGGTCGTGGCTGCCGCCTCTGCCCCCGCCCGGCCCCGGTCCGCCGCCCGTCCGGGTAGCGCATCCCTCGCCCCGCCGCCCGCCCGAGCGGCGCCCCCTCGCCCCACCGGCCCCCACCCCCACCCGGAGCCGCCCCCGCCCCACGAACCCCGTCGCGTTAGATTGTGGGCGTGTTCTCTCGTCTCTCGCGTCTTCAGGCCGTTGCCGTGTGTGCTGTGCCCGTGGTCGGGCTGATTGTCACGGTGGCTGTCGTGCCGTTGCCGTTCGCGGTGGCGCAGCCGGGGATGACGGCGAATGTGCTGGGGGAGAACCGGGGGACGCCGGTGATCACCGTTGCCGGGGCGCCCGTGAGGAAGACCAGTGGTGAGCTGCGGATGACGACCATCGAGGCGACCTCGCCGGACGCGCGGGTCTCGCTCGGGGACGTCGTGGACAACTGGTTCCGTACCGACCGCGCCGTCATGCCGCACGGCTCGGTCTACCCCACAGGGAACACCGTCAAGGAGATCGAGAAGCACAACTCCGCGCAGATGAAGGAGTCCCAGAACGCGGCCACCGACGCCGCGCTGGACTATCTGCACCTGGACCCCGACCGCGTGAAGGTCACCCTGAAGCTCGCCGACGTCGGCGGCCCCAGCGCGGGTCTGCTCTTCACCCTCGGCATCGTGGACAAGCTGGACGGCGACGGCAGCGGAGGGGATCTGACCGGGGGCCGTACCGTCGCGGGCACCGGCACCATCGACGCCGACGGCAAGGTCGGCGCGGTCGGCGGGGTGCCGCTGAAGACCCGGGCCGCCCGGCGCGACGGCGCCACCGTCTTCCTGGTGCCGAGGGCCGAGTGCGCGGACGCCAAGGCCGAGCTGCCCAAGGGCCTGCGCCTCGTCCCGGTGACCACCCTCAAGGGTGCCGTGAACTCCCTCGTCGCCCTGGAGAAGGGCAAGGGGAAGGTCCCCAGCTGTTAGTCCGGGGACTCGTCCGCCGCCTGCTCCACCAGCGGAATGATCCGCAGCGGCACCGGCGTCTCCATCACGATCGTCGTCGACGCCCGCTCGATCCCCTCGAACGCCACCACCCGGTCGATCACCCGCTGCAGATCGGCGTTGGAGCGGGCGACCAGCCGGCACAGCATGTCCCCGGTGCCCGTCGTCGTCAGCAGCTCCAGGACCTCGGGCACGCCCGCGAGGTGGGCCCGTACGTCCGGACCCCGGCCCTGGCGGATCTGGAGGGTGGCGAAGGCCGTGACCGGGTAGCCGAGCGCCGCCGGGTCCACCTGCGGGCCGAAGCCGCGGATCACGCCGCCCGACCGCAGCCGGTCCAGGCGGGCCTGCGCCGTACCCCGCGCCACCCCGAGCCGGCGGGACATCTCCAGCACACCGATGCGCGGCTCCTCGGCGAGCAGCACGATGATCCGCCCGTCCAGCTGGTCGATCGCCACGGCACCCTCCCGCAATGGTCATCCTGTACAGAAAGCCCGCCGACACGGCCGTACGGCTGAACAGACTGCCCAGTCGATACGCGAACTATTGCGCACCTTGCGGACCGGAGCCACCCTTCGGCTATGACGCAGACCACAGACCACACTCCCGACACCGCCCGGCAGGCCGACCCCTTCCCGGTCAAGGGAATGGACGCGGTCGTCTTCGCCGTGGGCAACGCCAAGCAGGCCGCGCACTACTACTCCACCGCCTTCGGCATGACCCTGGTCGCCTACTCCGGACCGGAGAACGGCAGCCGGGAGACCGCGAGTTACGTCCTGGAGAACGGCTCCGCCCGGTTCGTGTTCACCTCGGTGATCAGGCCCGGCACCCCGTGGGGCGAGTTCCTGGCCCAGCACGTCGCCGAGCACGGGGACGGCGTCGTCGACCTCGCCATCGAGGTCCCGGACGCCCGCGCCGCCTTCGCCTACGCCGTCGAGCACGGCGCCCGCCCGCTCGCCGAGCCGTACGAGGTGAAGGACGAGCACGGCACCGTCGTCCTCGCCGCCATCGCCACCTACGGCGAGACCCGCCACACCCTGGTCGAGCGCACCGGCTACGACGGCCCGTACCTGCCCGGCTTCACCGCCGCCGAGCCCATCGTCCAGCCGCCCGCCCAGCGCACCTTCCAGGCCGTGGACCACTGCGTCGGCAACGTCGAACTCGGCCGTATGAACGAGTGGGTGGAGTTCTACAACAAGGTCATGGGCTTCACGAACATGAAGGAGTTCGTGGGCGACGACATCGCCACCGAGTACAGCGCGCTGATGTCCAAGGTCGTCGCGGACGGCACCCTCAAGGTCAAGTTCCCGATCAACGAGCCCGCCGTCGGCAAGCGGAAGTCCCAGATCGACGAGTACCTGGAGTTCTACGGCGGCGCGGGCGTCCAGCACATCGCGCTGAACACCAACGACATCGTCCGCACCGTACGCACCATGCGCGAGGCCGGAGTCCAGTTCCTCGACACCCCGGACTCCTACTACGACACCCTCGGCGAGTGGGTCGGCGACACCCGCGTGCCGATCGAGACCCTGCGCGAGCTGAAGATCCTCGCCGACCGCGACGAGGACGGCTATCTGCTGCAGATCTTCACCAAGCCGGTCCAGGACAAGCCGACCGTCTTCTTCGAACTCATCGAGCGCCACGGCTCGATGGGCTTCGGCAAGGGCAACTTCAAGGCCCTGTTCGAGGCGATCGAGCGCGAGCAGGCCAAGCGCGGGAATCTGTAGGTGAGTTGGGGGCGCCCCTCTTCGGGCGCCCCTGCTACAGCGCGTCCTCCGGCAGCGTCCCGTCCTCCGGGTCGCCCAGCCCCGCCACCGCCCGCCGCGCCTCGGGCGCCCGCACCGGCGAGAAGTACGGGTTCACCAGGAGCGCGTCCGACAACTGCCGCCGCGCGGGCCCGACATGGCCCAACTCCCGCTCGATCATGCCCCGGTGGAAGGCGTGCGGCGCGCTGCGCACCCCGCCGCCCTTCGCCTTGTCGGTGGCGATGACGGCGTACTTCAGCGCCTCCACGTCGTCACCGGCCCGGTGCAGCGCCCAGCCGAGCGCGTCGGCCACCTCGATGCCGGGCTGGCGCTTCCACTCCGCGCGCAGCCGGGTCACCGCCTCGTCCGGGTCGCCGTGATCCGCCTCCAGGCGGCCGAGCAGCAGCTCCTCGTCCACCCCGCCGGAGGCGGCCCGCGCGGCCAGGGTCCGTACCCGCGCGTACTGCTTCTCGGCGTCCTGGGTGCGCCCCAGCGACTCGTACAACTCGCCGCATTCCAGCGCGGTTTGAGGGTCAGGGTGCTTGGCGAGGGCATCCCGGTACGCCGTCAGCGCCTGGTCGGTGCGGCCCAGCGCGGCCAGCGTGCGCGCCCGGCCCGCCGCCGCCGCGCCCTGCGCCGGGTCGAGCTTCAGCGCCGCCTCGAAGTGCCGCAGCGCGTCGTCCCGGTCGCCCCGCTCCCAGGCCAGCTGCCCGACCCCGGCCAGCCAGGCCGCCTGCTCGGCGGGGGTACCGGCGGCCGCCGCCGCGTCCGTCAGCTGGGCCACCGCGTCCTCGCGCCAGCCCCGGTCCCGGTAGACACCGGCCGCCCGCGCCATCACGGCGGGCCGCTCGGCCGGGGAGGTGCGCAGCGCCATCAGCTTGTCGAGGGTGGCGCGGGCGTTGGTGTAGTCACCGAGCCCGTTGTACGCGTCGATCAGCGGCGGATACGCCGGCCAGCTCTTCGGCGTCAGCTTCAGCACCTGCTCGCCGTACCGCTTCGCCGCCGGGAAGTCCCGGCGCGCGTTGGCCAGCGCCGTGAGCGCGCCGAGCGCCTCCGCGTTCCCCGTGCTCTTCACCTGGAGCGAGCTGTTCAGCGCCCGCTCGGCCTTCGGGAAGTCCGCCGCGTCGGCCGTCTGGCGCCCCCGCGCCACGTAGGCCGCGCCGAGCGCCGCCCAGGCGCGCGCGTCGGCCGGCCGCTGCCGCACCGCGGCCTCCTGCCGTGCGATCAGCCCCGTCAGCTGGGGCAGCGCGGCCGGGAGCCCGGTGGTCACCGCCGTCAGCGCCAACGCCCGGGGGCCCGGCGCCGGAGCCGGGGGCCGCTGCTCGCGCGGCCGGGGCCCGGTGGACGGCAGGGCAACGACCGCGCCCGCCGCCGCCCCACTCACCAGCGTGACGGCCAGCAGCCGCCGGGGCCACCGCCGGCGTCGGCGCGGCGCGGACTCGGCCACCAGGGACGTACCGGGACCGGGATGCCCGTACTGTCGCTTCTCCATGCGGCAACTGTGCGCCAATATGACGAGCACATCCGGGTGGCCCAAGGGCGGCGCGTACGGGGTTCACACCGATGGCCCCGAGTGCGACGCTCGGATCATGAGCCGTATCGAAGCGCCCCGCGACGACGACACCGCGACCGCCGGCAGCCTCACCGACCGGCTCCTCGCGGGCCTGCCCGCCGAGGCCGTCCTGACCGACCCCGAGGTCACCGTCTCCTACGCCAACGACATGGCGAGCTTCTGCCCGGCCGGGACGCCCGCCGTCGTCGTCCTGCCCCGGACCGTCGAACAGGTCCAGCACGTCATGCGCACCGCCACCGAACTGCGCGTGCCGGTCGTCCCGCAGGGCGCCCGCACCGGCCTGTCCGGCGCGGCCAACGCCTCCGAGGGCTGCATCGTGCTGTCCCTCACCAGGATGGACCGCATCCTGGAGATCAACCCCGTGGACCGGGTCGCCGTCGTCGAGCCCGGCGTCGTCAACGCCACGCTCTCCCGCGCCGTCGGCGAACACGGCCTCTACTACCCCCCGGACCCCTCCAGCTGGGAGACCTGCACCATCGGCGGCAACATCGGCACCGCCTCGGGCGGGCTGTGCTGCGTCAAGTACGGGGTCACCGCCGAGTACGTCCTCGGGCTCGACGTCGTCCTCGCCGACGGCCGGCTCATGTCCACCGGCCGCCGCACCGCCAAGGGCGTCGCCGGGTACGACCTCACCCGGCTGTTCGTCGGCTCCGAGGGCTCGCTCGGCATCGTCGTACGGGCCGTGCTCGCCCTGCGCCCCAAGCCGCCCGCGCAACTGGTGCTGGCCGCCGAGTTCGCCTCGGCGGCCGACGCCTGCGACGCGGTCTGCCGGATCATGGCCGGAGGGCATGTGCCGTCCCTCCTGGAGCTGATGGACCGTACGACCGTCAAGGCGGTCAACGACTTCGCCCGCATGGGCCTGCCCGAGACCACCGAGGCGCTGCTGCTCGCCGCCTTCGACACCCCGGACCCCGCCGCCGACCTCGCCGCCCTCGGCACGCTGTGCGCGGAGGCGGGCGCCACCCAGGTGGTGCCCGCCGAGGACGCCGCCGAGTCCGAACTCCTCCTCCAGGCCCGGCGGCTCTCGCTGACCGCGCTGGAGGCGGTCAAGGGCACGACGATGATCGACGACGTGTGCGTGCCCCGCTCCCGGCTCGGCGAGATGCTCGCCGGGGTCGAGCGGATCGCCGCCAAGTACGACCTCACCATCGGCCTGTGCGCCCACGCGGGCGACGGCAACACCCACCCCACCGTCTGCTTCGACGCCCGCGATCCCGACGAGTCCCGCCGCGCCCGCGAGTCCTTCGACGAGATCATGGCGCTCGGCCTCGAACTCGGCGGCACGATCACCGGCGAGCACGGGGTGGGCGTGCTGAAGAAGGAGTGGCTGGCGCGGGAGATCGGGCCCGTCGGGGTCGAGATGCAGCGCGCGGTGAAGGGCGTCTTCGATCCGCTCGGCATCCTCAACCCCGGCAAGCTGTTCTGAACCCCCTTCGCACGCCGGGCCGTTCACCTGGCGAGCAGCTGGTCGAGCGCGGCGTCGATCCCCAGCTGCTCGGCCTCGGCACCCGGCGCCACCACCCGCAGCGTCCGCTCCAGCCACGCCGAGACCTGCGGGGTGGGCGCCTCCAGGAGGGCGTCGCCGTCCGGCGAGCTGAGCGCCATCAGCACGACACTGCGGCCGTTCACCTTCGTCGGCCACACCCGCACATCCCCGTGCCCGCACGGCCGGAACACGCCCTCCACCAGCAGCTCGCGGGCGAACGTCCAGTTGACGGGGAAGTCGGAGTTGATGTGGAACGTGACGTGGATCGCGTAGGGGTCGTCCGAGCGGTAGCTCAGCCGGGCCGGGACGGGGATGCTCCGCTCGGGCGAAAGGATGAGCTTGAGCTCCAGTTCCCGCTCCACCACCGTGTGCTCCATGACCTGCGTTTCCTCTCTCACCGGGGCCTCCTGGGCGGGCCCACGGGAAGGGAGAGGGGGAAGTGGCCCGGGCATTACGCGGGTTCGGGAAAGTTTTTTCCGGGATTCCCGCGGGGCCCCGCCGGCGCGTTCTTCGTACGGTCGCCGCTACCCCGTCGGTACGTCGCGCAGGGGTCCGGCATCGCCCGGAAAGGGTGGGTCCGGCCGGACTGGCGGTGCCGGATGCGCGGGTCTGATAGATGTGGGGGTTCCTATCCCACCTCCGAGCAGATACGGGACGGACATGAGCGCCCCTACGCCGGCCCACGGTGACGACAGGCCCCGTGAGGGCTACTACCCGGATCCGTCCATCCCCGGTTACGTCCGCTACTGGAACGGCACGGCCTGGATGCCCGGCACCAGCCGCCCCGCCCCGGCCGACGGCGAACCGCTCACCCCGCCCACGGGCCGCGCCGCCACCCCCGCCGTGGTCGAGGAGACGGGCCCCCACTTCTTCGACGAGGAACCCCCTACGGGGAACCCCGCCTGGGACACGGACGCGCCCGTGGCGGACACGTTCCTGAGCCGGCGGCCCACGCCGGGTCCGGGGGCTCCGCCGGTTCAGCGGGAGGCTCCGCCGGTTCAGCAGGGGGGTTCGGGTTCTGCTGCGCAGGGGCACGGGGGCGGTGCGCAGTCCTACCCCGGTGGCGCGGGCGCGGGTGGGTTCGGCGGTACGCAGGGGCCCGTCGGGGCGTCTCCGCAGGGGGGTGCGGGGGTTCCGGGGGCGCGGGGGCCGGCTGGTTCCGGTGAGGGTGTTTCCGTCGCCTCGGGCGGCCGGTTCGCCGCGCAGGACCCTGCGGGCAGCGGCGGGGGCGGACCGGAGGCCGGGGGCTGGGCTCCGGCCGGTGCCCCCGGCGGCGCGGGCGGACCTGGCGTCGACGGCCAAGGGGCGCCCGGTGCGCAGGGGTTCACCGGTGCGGGTGGTCACCCGGTGGCCGGGCCCGGTGCCCAGGGGGCGGGCGGGGCGAGCGGTCCCGGCGCGGCCGGTGTCCCCACGGGGGCCGGTGCCCAGGGGTTCACCGGCACGGGCGGTCACCCGGGCGCCGCAGCCGGATCCGACGCCCGAGGGGCGGGTGGGGCGAGCGGTCCCGGCGGGGCCGGCGCCCAGGGCCCGGCCGGAGGCTTCGGTGCTCCCGGCGCGCAGGGGGCTGCCGGTGCCGGCAGCCGACCGGGTGTTCAGAGCCCCACCGGGACAAGCGGCCCCGCAGCCGCCGGAGGCTTCGGTGCCGTAGGTGTTCCCGGCGCGCAGGGTCAGACCCCCGCCGGGGCCGGCACCCCCCACGCTGCCCAAGCCCCCGCAGGGTCAGGCGCGCAGGGTCCGGCCGGTGTCGGCACCCCCCACGCCGCCCAAGCCCCCGCAGGGCCCCGTGGGTTCGACGTCGTCACCGCTCCCGGTGCCCAGGGGCTGCCCGGTGGTCCCCTGGGCGGGTACGGGGTGCCCGGGGCGCGGGGCGGGCAGCCGGGGAGCCCCGTCGCGCCCGAACTCGGCGGGCAGAACGCCGGAGGCGGCGGGCAGGCGTCCTGGGCCCAGCAGGTGCATCAGCTGGCCGGGGGAGGGGAGGAGCAGACGGTCGCGCCGTGGAAGCCGGTGGTGGAGGACCCGTTCCTGGCCGCGGCCCGGCGGCAGGCGGCGGCGCGGCCCGCGGGGCTCGGCAAGCGACTCGTCGCCCGGCTCATCGACAACCTCTTCATCGGCGCCGTCACCGCGGCCGCCGCCGTCCCCCTGGGGGTCCGCGCCGTGGACCACCTCCGGCACAAGATCGACGCGGCCCGGCTGTCCGGCCGTACCGTCACCGTCTGGCTGATCGACGGCACGACCGGCACGTACCTCGCCGTCGTCCTCGCCGTACTGCTCCTCTTCGGCGTGGTCTACGAGGTGCTGCCCACCGCCAAGTGGGGCCGTACGCTCGGCAAGCGGCTGGTCGGGCTCCAGGTGCGGGACATCGAGGCGCACGAGCCGCCGACGTTCGGCGCCGCCCTGCGCCGCTGGCTCGTCTACTGCGTGCCGGGGCTCCTCGGCATCGGGGCGGTCGGTGTGCTGTGGGGGCTGTTCGACCGCCCCTGGCGCCAGTGCTGGCACGACAAGGCGGCGCACACCTTCGTCGCGGACTGAGGCCGCCGGACGGTACTCCGTACGGCCGCCCGCCGGGTGCGGAGCCGGGGCGTTCGCGGTCCACTCGGGCCATGAGCAGCGAACCGCCCTCCGGCTCCGGACCGCAGCCCCCCGACGACGATCCGCTGAGGAAGCGCCCCCCGTCGGAGCAGGGGTGGGGCTCGCCGTACGACGCCCCGCGCGACGGCGGACAGCAGCCCCCGCCCCCCGGCGGCCAGCCACCCCCGCCGGGCGGCGGCCCCGGACAGCCCGGCGGCAACCCCTACGGGCCGGGCAACCCCTACGGCGGCCAGGGCGGCGGTGGCCCGTACGGCGGTCAGGGCGGCCCCTACGGGAACCAGAGCGGCGGCCCCTACGGAGGTCAGGGCGGCGGCCCCTACGGCGGTCCCGGAGGGCCGGGCGGTCCCGGATACCCCGCCGACCCCCTCGCCGGCATGCCCCCGCTCGCCGACAGCGGCAAGCGCACCATCGCCCGCATCCTCGACATGATCATGGTCGGGATCGTCGTCTGGCTGGTGACCTGGGCGTTCGGGGTGCACCAGTACGACGTGAACGGCCAGGGCATGAACGCCGGGAAGTCCTTCGCGCAGTCGGTCATCGCCGCGATCCTCTACATCGCGTACGACACGATCCTGATCGCGCGGACCGGCCAGACGCTCGGCATGAAGTGGTTCCACATGCGCGTGGCCAACCTGGACAACGGCTCCACCCCCTCCGCGCAGACCTCCCTGGTGCGCGCGCTGGTGCTGTGGCTGCCGTTCGCGTTCTGCTGCGCCTGCATCTGGACGGCGATCTGCGGCGGCTGGAGCTACTTCGACCGCCCGTACAAGCAGGGTCTGCACGACAAGGCGGCCAAGACGGTGGTGGTCAGCACGCGGTAACCGGCGGCGGAGACGAGGGCGCGCTCACGTACGGCAGGGGCGGGCCGGGGCGAGAAACCCCGGCCCGCCCCTCCCGTACGCGTACGACGCCGGGGGGTGAACTACCGTCAGGAGGCCGTCCGTTGGCGTACCGGCTCGGCCGAGGCCGCCACCGGCTCCCGCCGCGCGCTCTCCAGCGGCGTGGGCGCCGGCACGCTCCGCGGCGCGCTGTGGGGGTGGGCCGGTCGCGCCCGCCGGGGGTGCGGCACGGTCATGGCCACCAGGACGCCGAGGGCGAGCGCGGCCAGGGCGATCACGGCGATTCCGGGGCCGGAACTCGTCTGTGACAGCAGCAGCATGGCGAGGGTGGAGAAGATCACGGTGCAGGAACCGTAGGCGAGCTGTGCGGCGGTCGGACGAGGCATGGCAATCGTGTCCTCGGAAGATGATGTGGGGGTGCCACTGGACTCTCCCCGCGTCCATGCCCGAGTCACGCGCCAGGTAAGCGTGACCTTGCCCCGGGTACCGGTGCACAGGGGGCGCACGGAGTCATGACCGCCCTCAACTGGGCGAATGTGCGCGCCCGTTCAGAGGACGCGGCCGTCCGTAAAGCGAACCCCCGCCGCGCATAGTGCACCTGTCCTGTACAAGTCAAGATCTGTCTTTTCTTCTAAACCTCTAGTCAAATAACGGCACTTGACTACACGCGTTGATCGTGCGCGCACGGAACCTTCCATGAAACCGGAACCCTCCTGCCGTGCGCGCGGCGCGGGGGAGGAAATCAAGTGACCAGCAGATCCTGGACGTTCAGAACCACGGCGATAGGTGTGGCCCTCGCCGCGGCCTCCGCCACATTCGTGACGTTCGCCGTCGCGGAGGCGAGCGCGGCGCCCCGGCCGGCGGCCGAGAACCGGCACGACCCGGCGCCCGCGGCCCAGCGGAAGCACGACTTCGACGGTCCGCTGAGCAGGACCCAGCAGGCTCAGCGCCGGGAGGCGGTCTCCCAGCTCATCGCGGGCAAGGCCAAGCTGCAGGACCGCCACGGCTCCAAGGTCGTCCAGCTCAAGAGCCGCAAGGGCGACAGCAAGTACGTCGAGCTGGGACGGGAGAAGACGGACAAGATCTTCACCATCCTGGTGGAGTTCGGCGACAAGACGGACTCCCGGTACGGCGGCACCCCCGGGCCGCTGCACAACCAGATTGCCGCGCCGGACCGCAAGCAGGACAACTCCACGGCCTGGCAGAAGGATTACGACCAGAAGCACTACCAGGACCTCTACTTCGGCACCGGCAAGAACACCGAGTCGCTGAAGAAGTACTACGAGAAGCAGTCCTCGGGCCGCTACTCGGTCGACGGTGAGGTCACCGACTGGGTCAAGGTCCCTTACAACGAGGCCCGTTACGGCTCCAACAAGGCCTCCACCGGCGCCTGGTACGCGGTCCAGGACGGCGTCAACGCCTGGGTCGCCGACCGCGAGGCCGCCGGTGACAGCGCCGCCGAGATCCACGCGGAACTCGCCAAGTACGACCAGTGGGACCGTTACGACTACGACGGCGACGGCAACTTCAACGAGCCCGACGGTTACATCGACCACTTCCAGATCGTGCACGCCGGCGAGGACGAGTCCGCGGGCGGCGGCGCGCAGGGCGAGGACGCCATCTGGGCCCACCGCTGGTACGCGTTCGGCACCGACGCCGGCGCGACCGGTCCCTCCGACAACAAGCTCGGCGGCACCCAGATCGGCGACACCGGCGTCTGGGTCGGCGACTACACCATCCAGCCGGAGAACGGCGGACTCGGCGTCTTCGCCCACGAGTACGGCCACGACCTCGGGCTGCCGGACGAGTACGACACCGCCGGGGGCGACAACTCCACCGGTTTCTGGACCCTGATGTCCTCCGGTTCCTGGCTCGGCACCGGCAAGGAGGCCATCGGTGACCTCCCCGGGGACATGAACGCCTGGGACAAGCTCCAGCTGGGCTGGCTGACTTACGACACCGCCAAGGCGGGTGTCTCCTCCTGGCACAAGCTGGGCCTCGCCGAGTACAACACCAAGTACCGTCAGGCGCTGGTGGTTTCGCTGCCCAAGAAGGCGGTCACCACCGAGGTGGTCACTCCGGCCGAGGGCGCGAGCCAGTGGTGGAGCGGCAGCGGCAACGACCTCAAGAACACGCTGACCCGGTCCGTCGACCTCACCGGCAAGTCCTCGGCCACGCTGAGCCTGGACGGCTGGTACGACATCGAGGCCGGCTACGACTACCTCTACACCGAGGTGTCCACCGACGGCGGCGCCAACTGGACCGCGCTCAACGGCACGGTGGACGGCGCGGCCATCCCGGAGGACGGCTCCGGCAAGCCCGCGCTCACCGGCACGGTGGACGGCTACAAGAAGCTGTCCTTCCCGCTGGACGCCTACGCCGGTCAGAAGATCCAGGTGCGCTTCCGCTACCAGACGGACGGCGGCCTCGCGCTGAAGGGCTTCGCGGCCGACGAGATCACGCTGACCGCCGACGGCTCGGCCGTCTTCTCCGACAACGCCGAGTCCGCCGACCCCGGTTGGGCGGCCAACGGCTTCTCCCGGATCGGGGCGTCCTTCACCAAGGACTACGCGCAGTACTACATCGCGGAGAACCGTCAGTACGAGTCGTACGACAAGACGCTGAAGGTCGGCCCGTACAACTTCGGCTTCGCCTCGAAGCCGGGCTGGGTGGAGCACTACCCGTACCAGAACGGCCTGTTGATCTGGAAGTGGGACACCTCCCAGGCGGACAACAACACCAACTCCGCCAACGGGCACCCCGGTACGGGTCTCATCCTGCCGGTCGACTCGCACCCGACGGCGCTGAAGTGGTCCGACGGCACGCTGCTGCGCAACCGCGTCCAGGCGTACGACTCGCCGTTCAGCCTCTACGGCACGGACGGGATCACGCTGCACAAGAGCGACGTCGCGACGAAGATCAAGGCGTCGAAGGGGGTGTCGGTCTTCAACGACCACGCGAACACCTACTACGACCCGGCGAACCCCACCGGTGGCGTCAAGATCACTGACACCAACACGAAGATCAAGATCGCCAAGGAGGCGGCGGACGGCTCGACGATCGAGCTGGAGGTCGGCCGCGCGGTGAAGTAGTCGGCATCATCGCAGGTCACAGACGTATCGGCGGCAATCCCCTGGCGGGTTGCCGCCGATCGTGTTTAGGTGCGTCCTGTGGACGGCTTATTGACACCGGACGGAACGGGGATGTGACCGCATGGCCGCAGGAGGCTTCAGCAGACTGCCGAACGGCACGGTGGTGGTGGCTTTGAACCTGCCGTACGGCTCCGCCGGGGTCCGAGTCCTGGTCCACTCCCGCAATCGCGCCCGCGCGCTGACCCGGCTCCGTAACCTGGGCCTCCGGGCGGTGTACCTCCGGGGCAACACGGCGCCGCCCACCCCGGACGAGATCACGGCCGTCCTGCACCATCCGGACGGGCTGGTCTGGCGGACGGCACCGCTGGACGGCACGTCGGCCTCCGGCCTGTGGCGGCCGATCCGCTCCTTGCTGAGACCTGCGGTGCCTTCGGGGACGTGAGGTGCGTTTTCGGCTGCGGGCGCGTCGTGGCTTGTCGCGCAGTTCCCCGCGCCCCTTCAGGTGGGACCAGGTCCGTCGCCGGCGACAGCGAGGGGCCTCCTGCTGACCGGCGTGACTGGTCCCACCTCAAAGGGGCGCGGGGAACTGCGCGACCAGCCACCACGCACCCGCACTCGACCTGTCACGGCCGCGCAGCGACCCGTACCGTCGGGTGCCATGAGGAGCTTCGTGATCGGGGCCTTGCGGCTGGTGGCCGCGTCCGCTGAGGAGCAGGTGGGGTGGGTGCGGAGGCACGGTGTGGTGACGGATGAGATCGCTCTGGATCTTGAGCATGCCACCGGCGTCGCCCCGCGGCTCGTGGCGGAGGGGGTCCTCGATGCGGCCGTCCTCGCGGGGCTGCGGGAGATCGACGCCGTGTTCGGGGAGATGAGCGGCGACCCCGACCGCTGGAGTCCGCAGGCGCCGGCCCGGGACGAGGGGTGGGCCAGGGCGCGGGGGCTGGCGCGGCAGCTGCTCGACCGGGAGGGGCTCGGACTCGGCCCCCTGCCGGAGATTCACGTCATCCGCTGACCACCGGCTTGCCCGTCAGATTCACGCCCGCCTTGCGCAGCGCCTCCAGGGCCTGGTCCGTTGTTTCCTGAGCGACGCCGGCTGTCAGGTCCAGGAGGACGTGGGTTCGGAAGCCTTCCCTCGCCGCGTCCAGGGCGGTAGCCCGCACGCAGTGGTCCGTCGCGATGCCCACCACGTCGACCTCCTCCACGCCCCGTTCCCGGAGCCACTCGGAGAGCGTCGTGCCGTTCTCGTCGGCGCCCTCGAAGCCGCTGTAGGCGGCGGAGTAGGCGCCCTTGTCGAAGACCGCGTCCACCGCGCCGGAGGCGACCGCCGGGGCGAAGTTGGGGTGGAAGCCGACGCCCTCGGTGCCGGCGACGCAGTGGGCGGGCCAGGAGTGGACGTAGTCGGGGTTGTCGGCGAAGTGGCCGCCGGGCGCGATGTGGTGGTCGCGGGTGGCCACCACGTGCCGGTAGCCCGTGCCGGCGGCCTGGCCGATCAGCTCGGTGATGGCGGCGGCCACGTCCGCGCCCCCCGCCACCGCGAGGCTGCCCCCCTCGCAGAAGTCGTTCTGCACGTCTACGACGATCAAGGCGCGGCGCATGCTGGTGTCCTTCGAGTGAGGTCCAAGGAATCGAGCCTAGAGACTTCCGGGCTCCGGCGGGAGAGGGCGTGAACGGCGTAGAGCGCTCCCGCTCTAGCTACCCGAGCCCAGGTGCACGTACTCCGTCGGGAGGACCGGTTCCCCCCGGGACAGCTGGGTCGCCGAAAGCGGCAGGTTCGCGCGGGCCGCGATGTGCCGGTCGCGGGCCACGTCCAGCGGCTCGCGGGCGATCACCTCGCCGCCCTTGACCAGCTCGACCAGGAGCTGCCGGTCGACGAGGTCGTCCGGGACCGGGCCGGTGCCCACGACCTCGGCCTCCGCGATCCCGGAGCCGTCCAGGCGCCGCGCCGCCCACTTGCGCCCGCCGATGGAGGTCTTGCCGCCGCTGGACTTCTTCGCCACCGGCACCAGCGGCGAAGCGGGGTCGGCGGACTCCGCGCGGGCGACCAGCTTGTAGACCATCGAGCAGGTCGGGTGCCCGGAGCCGGTCACCAGCTGCGTGCCCACCCCGTACGCGTCCACCGGCGCCGCCGCCAGCGAGGCGATGGCGTACTCGTCCAGGTCCGAGGTGACCACGATCCGCGTGTCCGTCGCGCCCAGCTCGTCCAGCTGCCGCCGCACCCGGTGCGCGACCAGCAGCAGGTCGCCGGAGTCGATGCGCACGGCACCCAGCCCGGTCCCGGCCACCTCCACCGCCGTACGCACCGCCTCGGCGACGTCGTACGTGTCCACCAGCAGCGTCGTGCCCGCGCCCAGCGCGTCCACCTGGGCGCGGAAGGCGTCCCGCTCGTTGTCGTGGAGCAGGGTGAAGGCGTGCGCGGAGGTGCCGACGGTCGGGATGCCGTAGCGGAAGCCCGCCGCGAGGTCGGAGGTGGTGGCGAAGCCGCCGATGTAGGCGGCGCGGGCGGCGGCCACGGCGGCCAGCTCGTGCGTGCGCCGGGCGCCCATCTCGATCAGCGGCCGCTCGCCGGCGGCGGAGGACATCCGGGAGGCGGCCGCGGCGATCGCCGAATCGTGGTTGAGGATGGAGAGGATCACCGTCTCCAGCAGCACGCACTCCGCGAAGCTGCCCTCGACCCGCAGCACCGGCGAGCCGGGGAAGTACACCTCGCCCTCGGGGTAGCCCCAGATGTCGCCCTGGAAGCGGTAGTCCGCGAGCCAGTCGAGGGTCGCGGCGTCGACGATCTCCCGCTCGCGCAGGAAGCCGAGCATCCCCGCGTCGAAGCGGAAGTTCGTCACCGCGTCCAGCACCCGCCCGGTGCCGGCGACGACTCCGTACCGGCGGCCGTCGGGCAGGCGCCGGGTGAAGACCTCGAACACACTGCGCCGCTCGGCCGTTCCGGCCCGCAGGGCGGCCTGCAGCATGGTCAGCTCGTACTGGTCCGTGAAGAGCGCCGTCGAGGGGACGTCGACCGGCAGCCCAAGGTCCGCTGCGTTCATGAGGAGGGATGGTACTCCCATTTCGTCAGTGTGACGATTTCTGGGGCACGTGGCAGCATTGCTGTGTGACGTCACCCGCTCCCGTAGAGATCGAACGCACCGAGTCGGCGGAGGAGGTCTTCGCCGTACCCGAGCCCGACGTCCCCTGGGTCACGATCGTGCACAACGACCCGGTCAACCTCATGAGCTATGTGACGTATGTCTTCCAGACGTACTTCGGCTATCCCAAGGACAAGGCCACCAAGCTCATGCTCGACGTCCACCACAAGGGCCGGGCGGTCGTCTCCAGCGGCAGCCGCGAGGAGATGGAACGCGACGTGCAGGCGATGCACGGCTACGGCCTGTGGGCCACCCTCCAGCAGGACCGGAAGTAACCCAGACACATGCCCGGACACTTCGAACCGCTCCCCGGCGGCGGCGCGGCCGTCGCGCTCGACGACGTCGAGATCTCCATCATCCGGTCGCTGGCCGTCCAGCTCCTGGAGCTGATCGGCCCCGGCCCCGCCGAGGACGCCTCCGCCGACCCGCTGGCCGGGCTGTTCGCCGAGGGCCCGAGCGAGCCGCCCACCGACCCGGTGCTGCGCCGGCTCTTCCCGGACGCCTACACCGACCCCGAGCGGGAGCCGGACACCGCCGCGGAGGCGGCCGAGCGCCAGGAGTACTCGGCCGAGTTCCGCCGCTACACCGAGAACGACCTGCGCGCGGGCAAGCGGGACAACGCCCTCGCGGTGATCCGCACCCTGGACGCCCCCGCCTCGGCGGCGGCCGACGAGGGCGTGGCGGTGCTGAAGCTCTCCCCGGACGAGTCCCGGCAGTGGCTGAACGCGCTCAACGATCTGCGGCTCGCGATCGGTGCCCGGCTGGAGATCACCGACGAGGACGACACCGACCCGCTGTACCACCTCCCGGACCACGATCCGCGCAAGCCGATGGTGCTCGCCTATCTCTGGCTGGGCGGCCTCCAGGAGACGCTCGTCTCCACGCTGCTGCCGTGACCATTACGCCGTAACCCCGATGCCGTAGCGGTTTGTAACGATCTGCCGGTTTTCGTGTTCGCTCAGAGGACGCTCAAATCCGGATAACGATCGCGTCACCGTTGCGGCCTGGTTTGCACTATTCGTGCGTTCTTTGTCCGCTTCTTCCTGTGTGTTGCGCCACAGGGCCCCTCTTTGATCATTGTTGCGGCCGTGATAAATCTTCACGACCGCCCGGCGAACACCACCCATGTTCGGCCGGGTGCGCCACCGAGCCGGCGACCGTCGGCCAGGCAAGGGCGGGCTCGTAACCCGCCCAGCTCCATCAGTTCCGGGGGGATCGAAACCCGATCCGAGGCCGTCGACCGGCCACGGGTCGGCATGGAGAAAGGCGCACCACCATGGCCTCTGAGAAGGTCACCGAAGCCCCTGAGGAGGGGTACGAGCGAGGACTCGGCAGCCGCCAGGTCCAGATGATCGCCATCGGCGGCGCGGTCGGCGTCGGCCTGTTCCTGGGAGCCGGGGCGAACATCGCCAAGGCCGGTCCCAGCCTGATCCTCATGTACGCCCTCGCGGGCGCGATCATCTTCTTCATCATGCGGGCCCTGGGCGAGCTGCTGCTCTACCGCCCGGTCTCCGGCTCCTTCGCCGAGTACTCACGCGAATTCCTCGGCCCCTTCTTCGGTTACTTCACCGGCTGGACGTACTGGCTGATGTGGGTCGTCACCGGCATGGCCGAGCTGACGGCCGCCGCGATCTACGTCAACTACTGGTTCCCGTCCGTCCCGCAGTGGGTCACGGCGCTGGTCTTCCTGGTGGTCCTGTTCGGCGTCAACCTGATCTCCGTGAAGCTCTTCGGCGAGCTGGAGTTCTGGTTCTCGATGGTCAAGGTCACGGCCCTCATCGGCATGATCGTGATCGGCCTCGGCGTGCTGACCTTCGGCTTCAGCGCCGCCGGTGACACCGCCTCCGTCTCGAACCTCTACGCGTTCGACGGCTTCTTCCCCAAGGGCATCGGCTCCTCCCTGATGACGCTCCAGGGCGTCATGTTCGCCTACCTCGCCGTCGAGCTGGTCGGCGTCACCGCGGGCGAGTCCGAGGACCCCGAGAAGACCCTCCCGAAGGCCATCAACACCCTGCCCTGGCGCATCGCCCTCTTCTACGTCGGCGCCCTGACCGTGATCCTGTGCGTGGTCAAGTGGACCGAGTTCTCACCGGGTGTCAGCCCCTTCGTGAAGGCGTTCGCCGAGATCGGCATCCCGGCCGGCGCGGGCATCGTCAACTTCGTCGTCCTGACCGCCGCGCTCTCCTCCTGCAACTCCGGCATGTACTCCACGGGCCGCATGCTGCGCACCCTGGCGGACAGCGGCGAGGCCCCGAGGATCTTCTCCCGGCTGTCGTCCTCCAAGACGCCGGCGATCGGTGTCACCGTCTCGGTGCTCTTCATGGGCATCGGCGTGGTCCTGAACTACATCGTCCCGGCGAAGGCCTTCGGCTACGTCACCTCCATCGCCACCGCCGCGGGCATCTGGACCTGGCTGATGATCCTGATCAGCCACGTGCTCTACCGCCGCAAGGTCGTCGCGGGCGAGCTGCCCGCCTCGTCCTTCCCGGCCCCGGGCGGCGCGGTGTGCTCGTACATCGCCATCGTCTTCCTGCTCTTCGTCACGGGCTTGATCGCGTACGATGCCGACTCCCGCATCTGCCTCTACGTGATGGCGGTCTGGGCCGTCGCCCTCGGCATCGGCTGGTTCGTCATGAAGTCGCGTACGCCGCTGGCCGGGGAGCGCGACGAACCCGCTCTGGAGAAGGTGGGCTGACCCCACCGGACAAGACCATCCAGGACGCCCGGCCGTCGGGAGTACTCGTGGCACTCCCGCCGGCCGCCGCTCAGGGCGTCCGCCATGTGGGCCGTCCCGTACCGCACCTCGGTACGGGACGGCCCATGCTTTTATCCTGGCGACCATGCTGACCATCACCCAGGACCTGTACGACAAGATCGTCGCCCACGCCCGCGCGGACCACCCCGACGAGGCGTGCGGCGTGGTCGCGGGACCGGAGGGCACCGGCCGCCCCGAGCGCTTCATCCCGATGCTGAACGCGGCCCGCTCGCCCACGTTCTACGAGTTCGACTCGCAGGACCTGCTGAAGCTCTACCGGGAGATGGACGACCGCGACGAGGAGCCGGTGATCGTCTACCACTCCCACACCGCGACCGAGGCGTACCCCTCGCGCACCGACATCGGCTACGCGAACGAGCCCGGCGCCCACTACGTCCTGGTCTCCACGGCGGACGCCGACGGCCTCGGCGACTTCCAGTTCCGTTCCTTCCGCATCCTGGACGGCGAGGTCACCGAAGAGGAGATCAAGGTCGTCGAAACGTACTGATCTCATGGTGCGGTCGGAAAATGTCCGGCATGTGGGAATGCCTTCCGGTCGGCGGACCGGGAATCGATACGATGAGCCCATGGTTCTGACCGTGGTGCGGGCCCACCGCTGACACAGCGAGCCCGCAGGTCCGACGACATCTTTCGACAGGAGCCCGCAACCATGGCCATCGAGGTCCGCATCCCCACCATCCTCCGCCAGTACACCGACGGCCAGAAGGCGGTCGAGGGCGCCGGGGAGACCCTCGCCGAGCTGTTCGCCGACCTGGAGACCCGGCACGCGGGCATCCGGGACCGGGTGGTCGACGCCGGTCAGCTGCGCCGGTTCGTGAACGTCTACCTGAACGACGAGGACGTGCGCTTCGTGGACGGCATCGACACCAAGCTGTCCGACGGCGACACCGTCACGATCCTGCCGGCCGTGGCCGGCGGCATGGCCTGATCGGTCGTCGGGTTCCATGCGTTACGACTCCCCGCTGGCCGCGGTGGGCGACACCCCTCTGGTGCGTCTGCCGCGGCTCTCGCCGTCCCCCGACGTCCGCCTGTGGGCCAAGCTGGAGGACCGCAACCCCACCGGCTCGGTCAAGGACCGCCCCGCGCTGCACATGATCGAGCAGGCGGAGAAGGACGGCCGCCTCACCCCGGGCCGCACCATCCTGGAGCCCACCTCCGGCAACACCGGCATCTCGCTCGCCATGGCCGCGAAGCTCAAGGGCTACCGCATGGTCTGCGTCATGCCGGAGAACACCTCGCAGGAGCGCCGCGACCTGCTCGCCATGTGGGGCGCGGAGATCATCCCCTCCCCGGCGGCGGGCGGCTCCAACACCGCCGTGCGTATGGCCAAGGAGCTGGCGGCCGAGCACCCCGACTGGGTGATGCTCTACCAGTACGGCAACCCGGACAACGCGGGCGCCCACTACGCCACCACCGGCCCCGAGATCCTGGCCGACCTGCCCTCGGTCACCCACTTCGTGGCGGGCCTCGGCACCACCGGCACCCTGATGGGCGTCGGCCGCTATCTGCGCGAGCAGAAGCCGGACGTGAAGATCGTCGCCGCCGAGCCGCGCTACGACGACCTGGTCTACGGCCTGCGCAACCTCGACGAGGGCTTCGTCCCCGAGCTGTACGACGCCTCCGTGCTCACCACCCGGTTCTCCGTCGGCTCGGCGGACGCGGTGGCCCGTACCCGTGAACTCCTCCAGCAGGAGGGCATCTTCGCGGGCGTCTCCACCGGCGCCGTGCTGCACGCGGCGATCGGGGTCGGCCGCAAGGCGGTCAAGGCGGGGGAGAGCGCGGACATCGTGTTCGTGGTGGCCGACGGCGGCTGGAAGTACCTCTCCACCGGCGTCTACACCGCCGCGACCACCGAAGAGGCGGTCGAGGCGCTGCACGGCCAGCTCTGGGCCTGAGCCCGGCCCCGTCCTGCGAGGCCTTTCTTACAAGGCCTCTTCCGGTCAAACCCGGGAAGCTCACAAGATCGCGTCAGCCCCCTCCTATGAGGGGGCCAACCGCTTTCTATGGCGGGGCAAAGAATTCCGTGCGGTACTGCCGGGCGTCCGCGCCCCGGGGCTACGTTCCTCCCGCGACCTGACATGTCACGCTCATCGACACGTCGGACGTCTGAGAGTGTCATGCCCATGACCGCGCGCTCTGCCGCCGCTACGCGCGTCACGTGCCTGCCAATCCAGTGCGAGAACCCCCACTTCCCCATGGAGGCAGTACCCCATGCGTGAGTCACGCACCGGCGGGCGGAGACGGAGTCTGGCCAGACTCCTCGCCGTCGCCCTCCCCGCACTCGCCCTCTCCGTCGCCGGAATGACCTCGGCGCCCTCGGCCGGAGCCGCCCCCGCGGCCCACCCGGCCCCGGCGTCCCGCGTCACCCAGAACCACAAGGCGCTGACCGACCCCGACCGGCAGACCTTCCACACCACCGGCAAGGCCGGCCAGAAGGTCCCCACCACCCATCTGTGCGCCAC